>CAYFUV010000123.1:0-16165 GCA_964346435.1 uncultured Candidatus Bathyarchaeia archaeon
GGAAAATGCGAATGGAAGCCTATGATATTTTCAAAGTGTCAAAGAACCAAAAGACTATTATAACTTTGGGAAAATCAATGAGGGCTGGATTGACCCTTAGACTAACTGGGCATGATGAAATCGCAAGAGTACAAATTAACGGTAAACCTTGGACTCTATTTGAAAAGGATTACGTTATCCTTCCTGAGCTTCCGAACTCGCTAAATATTATTGAAATTGAGAGTTCGTCGTTGCAATCTAACTATTCGGTTAACGAAGTGGGCATCCCACTCATCCTTATGAGCTTAGCAGCAAGCTTCTTCTTAATTCGAATATCTTTCCAGTCTAGGAAATATTTACATCGAAATATGTAGAACTGTATCATAAGTCAGATGATAAAAATGGTAAATATCGATTTTAGCGTTGCTAACAAGCGGTTTTGTCTGATCAGCATAGTTTTAACTTTCTGTTTTGCCGTATTCTTCGCTTACCTTGAATATTACTATATACTCTTGGATGGCTTTCCCTATAGAATCGCATCGGAACCGATCCTTTTCGTCTTCCATTCATACCATATTTTTCCAGTTGTCCCAATTCTAGCTTTGATAGCTTTTTTGCCATCGTTACATCAGTATCTATTCAAATTAACTTCGGCAAAAAATGGATTATATGTACTTGGATTGGTGAATTTGGTTCAGGGATTAACTACCTTGGATTTTCTCTGGTTTGTCTTTAGGGCTTTGGCGCCAGATCCGAGGGATCCTTTCGCTGGTATATGGATTCGCGCCGGAGACTGGACATCTCTAAGTATAGGGTACATAGATCTATTCGGTTTCTTATTTCCAGCTTGGTATCTAATTACTATTCCATTGATCATACCATTCTACATAGCATTCATGATATCGAGATAGTATTAATTCTCAGAATCAGAATTTAATGCTTTAAACATCTTAGTCTAAATTACGATGCCGAAAACATATTAGGCTCCATCTCTCGAAAATCTTCGTTATTTAAAAGCAAATATGATTTTCAGAGCTAGATTCTAGCCTATGAAAACTGATTGCATGTATGCGAAAAGCATTAAAGATGAACTTAATATGCAGATGGGAACATATAGTTTCAAATTTACTCGAAATCCGACGACTAGGAAAAGCGGGAAAAGTGTTGATATAAATCGTAACGTACTCGTTAATGGTAAAGTAATTATAAATAATCCTATAGAGAGAATGCTGTAGATTGATAGATACCTATCCATTCTATGGATTCTCGGAATAAAAAGCAAGCATGCCAAAAGGATAAAGGTCGCCAAAAATGGGATTACTACATGATTGGGATAGGTATACAATGAGTAGCTTTCAATAAGAAACTTGATGTCTAGCTTCCCGATAAGGTCTGTTACAAAATATGTTCCAAAATGTTTCTGAGCATGGACAACCGCCAACGGGTCCCCAGCAAGCCAACCAGCATATAAATGCCAGCCTAAAGTGCCGAGAGGAATAAGTAATGAAGCTATTGAGTAACGGATTTTGGAGAAAACACCACGTTCCTCATTCCCAAAGTAAAGGAGTAAAGGAATGAACAAAAGAATTCCAGCTTGTTTGGTTAAGCCTGCTAGGATTCCCATGACAATTGCAAGGAATTTTCTATCCTCCTTAAGTGCCCACCATGTGCACAATACGAAGAACGAAAATACGTGCTCGGTATAAGGAATGATTCCCCAGATAAAGTAAAGAGGGAAGATCGCCCACAGGATTACTTGCTCCTTCGGTCTATTTGTATAGTGTTTGAATAACTTATAAGCAGGAATAATCTGAAGCAGGGAGAATATGTTAGATGCAAGGAGACCAGCGAGTACAAAGTCACTTGTAATTACGTTGAGCCCACGTATGAGCAATGGAAATAAAGGTGGCCAAGCAAAAGTTGCTAAAGAATAATAGCCTCTCTCTGCGATACCTACGTAAAATCCAGCATCCCAATTGGAATACATCTCAAGGTTTGGTTGTAGACCAGCCATATGGAAGAACCCAGAAGTAAGAAGGTAAACTGAAACCTTGGAGGCGACAAGCAGACAGAATATTGAAGCAGTAGCAAGCAAAACCGTCAACCAACTGCTTTTTACTTTTCTCGATTGAGCGGTCTTTGAGCCCCCCTTCAAGATATTCAATTCATACACCGTATTTTGCAAGCATATAAATTCTGTATTGATATGAGTACTGAATAAAAAACGAAATATAGTTCTTTAATCCTTAATTTTTGCTTTTTGCGTTACATAGACTGTATTTTGCCTTACTATTATCTTCAGACTATGCTTAGCTCTCTCTGATTTTTCGATACGAGGTGCTCTTGTTCTGAAAGCATAAGCTAGATCCTTAGCCTTCTTCTCAGAACTACAACGAACTATGAATCCATCGATTATGCCTGATGAGACTAGAAGGAGTTTTCGCATTCGCTGGCCGTAAGCAACGCGTTTACTGAATGTACCTGGCTTGTATTCTTTCAACTTAGCCCGCCTTCTAGACCATTTGGGAATCGATCTAATTTCGTTTGGTCCTTCGTTGTCTTGATATAAAATCGATGAACTCTGTATCTAATTGTCATTTTTTATATCCTACGATATTTCTTAATTTTCCTTAACAATACAGCTAGCGCGCATAATAACAATATTTTATACAACTACCAGACTGAAGGCAGTAACCGGTAACGAGTTTTCCTAGCATACTCTTTGTATCCTTGAAGCTCTTTATGCAACATCTTATCTTCATTGTTAGTGCGTATTATGATAAGGATTGTCAATAGGAAGGCTGGGATAAGACCAAAGAGTGAACCTAGAGCTAGAGATGTGCAGAAGAACATCATAATTACTCCTATATACATGGGATGACGAACATACTTGTAAGGCCCAGTAGTAATTACTCTGTGCCCCCTCTCTTTTTGTATTTCTACAGTTCTTGACAGATATGTGTTCTCCTTCATTACGAAAAAGACCAAAATAAGAGAAAAAACTATGCCGATAAATCCAATTATATTAATGATTAATGGAGTTTGAGACCATTGATAACGGCCCACATCAAAACCTATGATTAGAAACAAGGCTACAAAAAGGATCGAGGCCAATAGGACTATAACCTTATCCCATCCCTTGGCAGATTTTTTTAGAAATATCATTCGTTCTTTAAGCAGTTCTGGATTGTTTTTTTTCAGCCAAGACATAATGAATGCGCCAAAGGCGAGATAAATGATGATATAGGCCCAAGCCGCTGGCCAATGTAACGTATTTGCTGGTCCGAATAGTAAAGCTCCTAGAAAGATTGGAAAAAGAACAAATCTAATTATTATTTTTCTATTTGAAATTTTAGATGACATGCTGAGTTTTCTCCAATTCCTTAAGCGAAAGCAAAGTATTTGATTAATATAGTAAGATGCGCTCAATAAATTGCTCTATTTCATAATTCTTTAATCGTGACCGTCATTGTCACTTCAGTTAAAGGCCTATCTTTTTCATCGACATCGGCTGATCCTATCGCCTGAAGCACATCTTCCCCTTTGATAAGTTTCCCAAAGATTGAATGCTTACCGTCAAGATGTGTGGCTGGAGCTAATGTTATGAAGAATTGCGAGCTACCCGTATTGGGACCGCTGTTGGCCATAGACAAGATCCCCATCGAATTATGCCTCAATTCCGGCCTTATTTCATCAGGGATGCTGTATCCGGCACCGCCCATGCCTGTACCAGTGGGATCGCCGCCTTGAATCACGAATCCTTTGACTACCCTATGAAATATTAACCCGTCATAAAATCCTTTTTCGGCCAAATCGATGAAATTCTTAGTGGTTATCGGGGCCTTATCTTCAAAGAGCTCAAACTCCATAGTCCCCATGTTTGTATCTATCACTGCTATCCTATTTCTTGACTGTGTCCCTAAGGAACTGTAGAGGTAGGCTCCCGCCACTACGATAACGAACAGTAAAAGCAACGCAATTAGGCGACGCCACTTCTTCTTTCTTCTCTCCAATCTCCTGAGCTTCTTCAATTCATGCTTTTTCATTGCTGATTTCTATTAATACAAATTATAAGAAACTGATATATTATTTGGTAAAATTTATGTGTGCGTTCGATCCAAGCGACATTCGCCAAATGCAAATGTTTTTAATCTAACATAAAAGGAAAAAGATACTAGGGAAAAGTTATGAGCAATAATTTCTACAAACCCATTCTTTTAATAATATTGATCTCTGCTTTCTTTCAATTCACTCCGATAGATGTGGAAGCCCATAAGAGCGGTTATACTTACCAAGCTTGGGCTCCGGCTGCACCAACGATTGATGGCAATATCGATAGCGAAGAATGGAAATATGCGGCCACAGGGAACATAGATTTTGGGGGAGGATATATTGGCACGTTTTATGTTATGAATGATGCTAGCAACCTATATATGGCTGCGAAAATTGAAGATGACGATTATAGTGAAGGATCATTTCCCAACACAGATGGATTTTACATTCAATTCGATAATGATAATGATGGAGTCTTTCCTGAGGCGAGAGATGAATATCTCTATGTTAGTTCGGGCACATTCAAAGACGGTCACATAACGGACGCTATGGGCATGAAACAGGATATAGATGATGGTGGCACATCAGACGGAACTGGGGCAATGGCAAATGGCGGAATGGAGCTAGTCCCGAAGAATTCATTTGAATTATCTCATCCTCTAGATTCAGCAGACGATACCCATGACTTCAGTCTATCCACTGGGTCTACAGCAGGTTTTAGAATTCGATATCACGATGATGTCTTAGGATACACAGATTTTTGGCCAAGTGATATCGCTACCGAATTTGGGGACATCGTGATCACTGTTGCCGCCCCTACTCTTAGTGCTTTCACTTCAACGGCGCCTACTATCGACGGAACGATAGATGTTTCATCTGAATGGGCAAGTGCCTCGACAGCTTCAATCAATTTCGGTTGGACTTATTCAGGGACTGTATATGTTATGAACGACGAAGTAAATCTCTATGTAGCAGCAAAAATCGCGGATGATGACTTTTCTGCAAACGACTTTCTAGTCATCGTTTTCGATAATGACAACAATGGCGTAAGCAAAGAGGATGGAGAGGATCAACTTCAATTGGTTGGTTCATCGAACTTTGGGGATAACTTCTATCAAGGAGAATCCCTTAGCTTCGATACCGCTGACGGAGGAACACTAGATGGAGATGCGCGAGCTAGCGGAGATGGATCTTTCAACTATTATGAGTTTACACATCCATTAGACTCCGCAGACGACGCACATGATATTAGCCTATCTGCTGGATCAACAGTGGGATTCAAACTTCAATATAGGGATGAAACAAGTGGTTATTGGTCAGACTGGTCATCATCAAATGCAGCATCTTGGGCCAAAATAACTGTTGCTTCAGGACCTGATTTTTCAATTACTGCGGATCCACCCTCGATAACGGTAGAGCAAGGGGCATCGGGAACATCAACAATAACCATCGGTTCAATAAATGGCTTCAATCAAGCGGTTACTTTATCATACTCGTGGTTAGGAGTTGCCCCAAGCGACGTTACATTAAGCCTGGCTGGCCCTGTTACGCCTCCACCCGATGGATCGGCAACATCTATGCTTCAAGTCTCAGCTGGTGGCTCGGCCACTGTTGGATCCTTCACCCTTAATATCACAGGGTCAAATGGAGGCCTTTCCCACTCTGTAAACGTTAACGTTGAGATAACTGCAACAGCAACGACGCCACCGCCACCGGCGCCAGGGTGCGTAATAGCCACGGCTACTTATGGAAGCGAAATGGCTGATGAAGTCGTCTATATGCGAAACGTAAGAGACCAGATGATAGGTTCTAGCCAAATAGGAAGGTTATTAGTAAATGGCTTTAACGGCTTCTATTACTTGTGGTCGCCATCTCTGGCGCGATTCATCGCCTCGCATGATTCGATGCAATCGATATTCAGAGTTCTTCTCTTACCGCTTATTGGAATATCTCACATGACTGCTTCCGTCTACTCGACATCTGCAGTCTTGAGTTCATCATTTGCATCTGTGGTAGCTTTTATTTTCGGCACGACCTTATTCATATTGGCTTACATTGTGATACCAATAATCGCGATTCTAGAAATCTGCAAAAGAAGAAGGATCTATGGCGCGTACTAGAAAATCATCGTGCGCGCTAACCCCTCATTTTTTTTAATTCTTGCAAAGGCGGTATAGCCTCTAGCATATCTCTTGGGAGTTTTTCCCAATCGATTCCCATCGGTTTTTTATATTTGCTCTTAATCGAGATAAACCGTGTTGGTGTTATGATCATATCGATAATAGTATCATTTGGTGAAACTGGAAATTCATCTGTTGTAACCTGGCAGTCATGAACCGCAGCAATTATAGGGGTTTTTTCATTAATCGAACCTATTTCCCGTAGCATCGCGAATTCTAAATCAAAGTAACCGTGTCCCTTTCCATATCTTACGCCTTCCGTATTCACGATAGAAGCGCCAGTTACCATGAAATCAATACTCGATCCTTGAATTTCCTTGAGAGTTATGGGCACACCCAGCCTCTCTGAACCGTCGAGTGTTGAGGAAAAATCTTCTTTATCAGGCGGCACTATCTCCCTAGATAGCTTGAGGAAACCTCTTCGGATACCGTGCGTCGGCATTATGTATGTTTTCGAATCTAAAATACAACGTTCTCTGAGTTTTTCTAGATTATTGTCCGGCGTGATCATGATTAGCTTTGAATTCTTGTACAAATTCATGCCCGCGATCTTCTCAATGCATTTTTCGCTTCCATGGAAATCCGGGATGAACTCCCCGAAATCTAAATGAAACCTTGCGTCAGGTTTAGCAACTCTTTTCAGTTCTTTCCAGACTCTTTCCCTTAGGGCTGACTTTTCTCCCAATCTTTTCACGTTCTAGCACTCATGATTTTAATCATTTCGCCGATATTAAGAATCGCACCAACCTTAGGGAAAAGAGCTTTTCCCAATACTGTTATCTGTGGAGGTTTCGTATATGCGTCTTTAAGTACTTTGAATTTTGAAAAGACTTCCCTAGTAGATCCGTCTAAAATTACTTTTCCATTAAATAGCATAATTGTCCTTCGAGCGTGTTCAGCCACCAATCGCATGTTATGTGTAACGATAATTATTGTCTTTCCTTGTTTATTGAGATCGTCTAACAGAGTCATTATGCCTTGCGATTGCCTCATGTCCTGTCCAGTCGTTGGTTCATCGACGATCAGTACTTCTGGTTCCATTACAAGAGTTGCTGCAACAGCAAGTCTCTGTCTTTCTCCTTTTCCTAGATAGAATATCTCTGTCTTTACTTTTTTTTCTAGATCAACGAATTCCAAAACTCTTTTGACTCTTGATTTGATTTTGTTCTCCGAGATTCCTAGATTTCTTAGACCAAATGCAACTTCCTCGTATACGGTATTGCAGAACAGTTGATGGTCTGGATTTTGATATATATATCCAACTTTTCTCGTAATATCCGCAATATTGCCCCTTCTCGTATTTATTCCGAAGATTTCTACATCTCCTTCTAACGGTCTTAGAAGTCCAACAAGATGCTTGACAAGAGTAGTTTTTCCAGAAGCGTTTTGACCTATGATGGCGATGTATTCTCCTCTTCGCATCTCGAGATCTATGCCATTTAAAGCTCTCGTCCCATTTGGATACTCAAATTTAAGATTTGAGACCTCTATTATCGCATTAGAACTTTTATCAGATCTATTGGGCCATTTAATTGTTAGCTCAGGATCCCTAAATCTCTTGAAAGTTTCCTCTGATTCTTTGAGTGTTATTGGTTTTTGCATCCTTTTATCCAATGAGAAGCAAAGCTCAGTTACTTGTGGTGAGAAAACTCCTGAATTCTTCAAGAATCTCACATCAGAGAAGAATTTTTTTGGAGAACCCTCTCTCTGAATTTGCCCCTCTTTCATCAGAACTATGCGATCCGCGAATTCTGCAAGTTCTTCTGTGTTGTGCTCTACAACGACGAAGGTAATATTCTGATTCTTCCTTAGATCTGCGATTACTGAAAACACTTCAGTTTTTCCCACCGGGTCAAGGTCAGAAGTTGGTTCATCAAGTATCATTATGTTGGGCCTCAACGCAAGAAAGGATGCAATCGCGACTCTCTGTTTCTGCCCTCCAGAAAGTTCGTGGGGATATTTCTTTCTAAGTTTTGAAATTTTTGTGAACTTCATTGCTTCGTTTATTCTTTTGTTCATCTCATTTCGAGAAAAGCAACGATTTTCCATTGGAAAAGCGATCTCGTCTTCAACCGACATAGTTACAAACTGCGGTTCAGGATCTTGAAAAACGATTCCAACCTTTTTTATAATCTCCTTAAGCTTAGTTGACGTAGTTTCTACGCCATCGATGAATACTGATCCCTTCATATCTCCTCGAGAAAGGAATGGAATTAGGCTAACCAGCGAAAGACAGAGAGTTGTTTTACCCGCGCCGCTTGGACCAACGATACCCAGAAATTCACCTTCTTTAACCGTTAAATCTACTCCCTTTAACGTCCAGTCTCGATTTCCTTCGTACTTCCACCAGAGATCTCCAACCTCAATCGCGTTTGCCATAATTATTCACCCTTATATCCATGGCCATCCTGGGAAGTCAAAGATGCCGACCCATTGATGAAAGATGAAAGTGAAGACTAGCCAGGAGATCAAAAGAACAACAATGAACACGTCTTTAGGCTTTAAAGGATAGCTATGTAGGAATGTACGCTTTGTAGAGAATCCTTTTGCCTCAACCGCGTATGAACTTTCCATGACCCTTCGTAGAGTAATCATCAAAAGAGAAAGGAAGATGTTCACATGCTTTCTCGCCTTAGTTATTATCGACCCTTCCTGAAAGTCTGTTCCTCTTAGAATCATCGCATCCTTTATCTTTGTAAAATCTTCAATGAATGTGGTCATGCTTCTAAATGCTAACGTAAAAACGAAACTGATAGAATAAGGCAAGCGTAAAGTAGTGAGACCGTATGTGAAATCTCGATCACTGGTAGCTGACAAAACGAGAGTTGAACCCAAAAGCATAGTCGCATATCTCATAATCATCGTAGCTGAGTATAGCAAGGTCATTTCAGAGATATAAGAGCCCCAAGAGTGTTGATAGTAGATCGTATCGCCAGGTATTGAACTCCATAATAGATAAGAAATTAGAACAGCTTGACTGGCTATCAATACGACTATAATGAATTTTGAAAAATGTTGGAAAGGTATTCTAGCAAGCTTGAAGGTTATGAGAATGCTAATTATTACTATTACAAAAGGTACGGGCGACTCCATAAGCAGAGCAATGAAATTCAGCGTTAATAGTAGGGTTAGCTTTGGAATGGGATGTAGGTTATTTAATGGGGAATCTTTGGATACATGCATGAATATTGTTCTTTGCGCCAACTATTTTCCCCCAAGAAAAAAAAGGGAGTTGGGTTTAGGAGAATAATCCCTTCATGTACCAGGCGCTCGATTTGACGTATTTAGTTCCAAATTTAAGCATCGGTGTTCCAACAATAAAGACCGCTGCAGTGTCGCCTATCGTGTATGCGACAACTCCCAAAACCCATGCGGGGAAGGTTATTGTTCCAAACGACAAGTTTACGAAGTGTATCCACATCGATGCGAGACAGGCAGCAATAGGTACTGATATTATCCATCCGATCCAGTCTTTCCTTCTCTTGAGCTCTGGGTCTCCTTTGAAGCCGTTGATAAAGAGAACTCTAGCGATTATGGGTGCAAAGAAATCGCCTAATGCACCATTAGCCCATACTTGGAACGAAAATCCAAAGAATGGCCCCATCCCGATAAATGTTCCAATATGGCCTGCAATTGCACCGAATATTCCGAACCACAATGTCAGAGTGAAGTAGATGGCAGCAGGAATCCAAAAACCAGAACCTGCAGGAATTCCTGGTATAGGAACGATTATAATGGCGAACAGTGCAACAAGCCCACAAAGACCTGCAAAGAGACCAGTCATGACCAGCCTGGAACCGAGGCTTACCTGCGGTTCATATTTCTTAACTTTACTCAACTCATCCACCCTGCTGAATATTGCCAAGCGAACGTTATCAATAGAAATAATTCTATTATCAGAGTCATGATCGCTACGGCTATCCACATTCCTCGATTCGGATCTTTCTTATCCTTTTTTAGGCCTATTGCCGCACAAGCAATGCAAACTATTGCTACTACGACCAATGCTATTAGAAATGCTTGTCCATAAGGTATCGGTAATCCCATTTTCCAACATTTCTCTCTATATTCTCTGAACTTGTATTTAGTACTTCTGTAATCTTTACATGCTTGGTCAAGCCCCATAAAAGGTCTTATGGCTCGCGCGCTCTAATCGAAGAAAGACTTAAAAAAAATTCTACGTCTATAATGAAATTATGAGCGCCTTAGATCCCAAAAGTTTGAAATACGTATTTAATGACAAAGGAGAAGATTTAATTCCCGCTATAATTCAAAATTCTGATTCCAGAAAGATCTTGTGCTTGTACTATATGAATGAGGAAGCTCTAAGCAAAAGTTTAAGGTCAAAGCATGTATGGCGTTACAGTAGAAGACAAGAAAAGGTTATGATGAAAGGTTCTAGATCGGGTCATCCAATGGAAATAGCAGAAATCAGACCAGACTGCACCAGCCAGTCGCTCCTGGTTAAAGTTAGAACAGAAGGTCCAGCCTGCCTTACCGGTAAAGAAAGCTGCTATGATTAATAATTTTCTTCTATGGGAATTAGACATACTTTGAATCCACTCATTAGGCTATTTGGCGTCAGTTCTTGTTTTGAAGTATGCTCTAGCCCTTAAATTAACGATAACGGGTTTGAAATTATGTTGGACGAGTCTTTATCTTCAATCCAAATGCTAGAATAAAAGAGAGAATAGAAAAAATTGCCATTGTGGAAAAAATAAGAGTCACGTTGTGCGATAAGTCGATGACGACTCCAATCATTAACGGCCCCCCGATCAATCCTAGATTTAAACAAGTATTCAAGACACCATAACCCAAGCCGACATTGCGTTTGTCAAGCACTTCAGGTGGCAAAGCAAATACGGCTGGGGGAACAAAGGCAGAGACGAGGCCAAGAGAGGCGACAAGAAGAAATAACACGGCTCCTGAAAAAGTTGGCATAAGGAAAAACGACATCGCCATGCCCAGAGTCGAGATCATGATCAGCATTCTATGTTTTCTTAGTCTATCGGAAACATATCCCGTCAACGGAGTAATTAGCGCTCCGATCATTAATAGGCTCGCCAGAAAATTTGCGTGAGTCGGCATCATTGTAAAAAAATCCGTAAAAAGTTTAGGACCCCATGTGGTAAACGAAATCGTAGCCATATTGAAACTTGCCCATACAAGGCCAAGGATCCAGATATTCTTGTTTCCCAAGCCAGAGAGAGAGAAATGAGACGAAATTTTTGATGCCCCTCTTTCTTTAATTAGAAGCATCCAAAGGAAAAAGGCCAAAATGCAAACGATTAATGGTATCGCGAGGCTAGACCTCCATTTGTTTGCCGACGCTATTTTTCCAAGAATATTGAAGGAGATGATTGTCGCTAAAGGCATGTTAAGACCAAAGATGCCCATGGCCAAACCTCTCTGTTCAATAGAGAACGCCTGTGCGATCAGAGCAAAAGAGGAGACAGCTACGATGGCCCCTCCTAAACCAATTACTGTTCTGCTTGTGATTAGGAGTAAATAGGAGGTAGAAGAAATTGACGACAATCCTCCTAGACAGACGAGAATCAATCCAATCGTTCCTAACTTTTTAACCCCATATCTATCGACAAAAACTCCACCAATTATGGAGAGAAATACTGCTGGTAGGGCAACAACTAACATGAGCAAGCTAGCTGTCGTATGGGTTATGCCAAACTCTTCCATTATCGCTGACATCAGAGGCGGAATCGATTGCATTGAGAAGAGAAAAGCAAATACTGATAAGAAGGCAATGAGCAGTTTTGTCCAACGACTTCGTTTATACGTGCTATCGACGCGATCCAATAAATCCCCTTCATAAAATAGAGATTATAAAAAAGATCTTGAGTATAAATCTACGCGTATTCGATGATCCCGCTCGGAAGACTCGAATTTAGATAATCTTCAAATATTTTAAGATAATACTATTGAATAAACTGTGATTAAGATGGACGTACCGTGGATACTCGTATCGATTGCCATTATAGCTGTGATATTGGCAGTACTTGGAATCTTTGTATTGAAAAGAAAGGCATGGGAGAGGGAAGTCGACTATCGCAATTATTTTAATATGGGGATAATATGGCTGCCATTCGGCATAATCTTTTATCTAATTTTTAGGAATGTGATAGGTCTTTGGTTTTTAATTATCGGACTGGCGTATCTGTCGATTGGACTGAAGAATAAAGATAGGTGGGGGAAACCGCAAAAAATATCGCCAAAATATCAAAGGATTATGATGATAGCTATCGCATTAGGTTTGATTATTCTAGCTCTTGGGGCATTGTTGTTTTGGTTAATGATTTGATCGCCTGAAGACTCGCATTTTATTTTCTATATTTCCCCGATATTGGGATCTCCTCTTTGCATTTTGGGCATCTATTGTCTTCGCTAATTCTATATTCGACTACGTCAAATCCGAATCTTTCGATTAAGAGTGCATCGCAATTATGACAATAAGTATTTTCCAATCGATGGCCCGGAACATTTCCAGCATAGACATAGCTTAATCCCTCTTCTTTCCCTAGCTGCCAAGCCTTCTCCAGAGTTTCAACCGGTGTTCGATTGGGATAGAGCCCTATATCCAAGGCCTTGTAGGCTGGATAATATTGCGTAATGTGCCAAGGTGTATCTTTGCCCGCTTCTCTTCTAATTCTCCTAGCGATACTTCTTAAGCATTCTTCATCGTCATTAATGTCGGGAATGACCAGAGTCGTTATCTCTACATGAACTCCCAACCGCTTTGCTTCTACGATATTTCTCCATACTTTCTCAACGTCTGTACCGCAATACTTTCTGACAACTTCCTCGTCCCCTTTCATATCGAAGTTTGCAGCATCGAGTCCATGTTCCACCAGGGATCTCAATACCTCAGAAGTCATGTATCCGTTCGTCACGTATGTGTTGTAGTAGCCCTCCTTCTTGGCCAGATCGAAAACGTCGAGAGAATATTCAAAGAGTAGAGTGGGCTCATTGAATGAGATACTCGTTCCCTGGCATCTCTCTTCTTTCATTAATTTAATAAAATTCTCAGGCGATACGTGATTGCATCTGCTCAAGTCAGGCGTGGACTTACTGATATCATAATTCTGACACCATGGACAGCTAAAATTACAGCCCCAACTCCCTATCGTGAACGCACAGCTGCCTGGATGAAAATGAAAGAACGGTTTCTTCTCAATCGGATTAGCACTGAAAGATGAGATATCTCCATATTCCAGAGTGTATAGTTTCCCGCCTATATTCTTCCTCGTTTTACAGAATCCCAATTCATTCAGCGAAATCTCGCACAATCTTTCGCAAGTATTGCATCTGACTTTGTCATCAATTTTTTTATAGAGCAATGCTTCTCTGACACAAGCATTATTGACTTCCATTTCTATACTTAAATTTCTTTGATAGAATAATAAAGCATTTAAGAAAAATTCAAAATGCGCAAGCAGGCAAAGTGCGCATATAGACACTTGAAAGAATGAACCATGATGCGCTGGAAAAGAGTTCTCCTATTTGCAATTATCTTTTTCTTTATCTACATAGTCTTATTTTCTGTCTACTTTATGCTCAAGCTTTATTTCCATTTGACAATTTACTCCTATACCCTAGATTATATTATTATGAATCCTGAGCTCGCTATCCGTCTAATATGTACGGAGTTGGTCCGAAATCCTCTTTTTGTGCCTGTAATGATATTTTTTGCATTTCTTCTTGCTTTCATATCAGATTATCTATTGCTAAGATCTCGCTAGATCAATCGATTCTCTATATGTGTGTTCAAAAACAGATTGGCGAAAATAACGTTTAAATAATGATTTACATAATCCTCTTGAGATATGAACAAAGAGACAAAGAAATATCTGAAGAACAATGCTGTGATGATTATCTATGCAATTATGATTATAGTAGTCGTGATATTCTCGAATATAATCAATTCATGGGCAGGGCCTGGAACAGCAGAATTTATTATATTTCTGATCGCACTCCTTATTTTGTTGCAGGTCTTTACTCAAGCATTGCAACATGAGCCTGAGAAGACCAGAAATAAAATAATAATGATTTCATTTGTAATATTGGCTATCTTGGGCATACTTGGCATAGTGGTATTTTTTTTAATGATTTGAATCTTTGAAGATTATTTCACTAATGCTTATTCATGGCATGCAAGCACTAATTTATCATGGTTCAAATTACGACGCCCGCACCAAAGTACTCACACACACACAACTTCGTAATGGGATTTATCCAGGGGAATGGGGATAAGAAGAAAATATTCTCTCTTAATAAAATTTCATGTTGCACAGAACTGTTTGTAATATGAAGCTCAGATCGTGGGCAAATGAAGAGTGCGCTTCTATATTCCTGTAACTATGTTTATCCGCTTTTTTTCAATACTTGGTCAGCCTTTTCATTCGAATCAATCGCATAGACCTGTCCTTCAGGATCAGCTAATATGTTATGATTAACGCGCGTGCTGAAAATGTTATTTAGAGAGTCACAAAGTAACGCTTAAATAAATAGTCAATTAAAAACATATTGATCGGGTGTCCTAGTTTAAAGAATTATAAGCAAATGGCCATATTTCTGGCAATCCTTCTATCGAGCTTATCCCTAGCTTACGTGCTGGCCGAGGTTCAACCGATATTAATCTGGTCGAGGACATGGGACTCGGGAGTTGAAGAAATTGCAACTTGCGTGGCTGTAGGTTCGGATATATACGTAGCTGGTGAATACGATATATATTCTGACCGCTGTGTAATACTCCTGAAATATGATACATCTGGTAACCTTCCATCGGGATGGCCTAGAGCCTGGGACTCGAATTATGAAGATTTTGCACGAGGCGTGGCGGTAGGCTCGGATATATACGTAGCGGGCTATAACAGTTCTGGGGGCACCAGTGATACTTTCCTCTTGAAATACGGTTTAGATGGAAATCAAAAGTGGTATAGGAAATGGGACTCGGGATATGAAGATGAGGCATATGGTGTGGCTGTAGGCTCGGATATATACGTAGCTGGTCATAACGGTACCTCCAGTCCTACTCCTTCTTATGATGTATTCCTATTGAAATATGATGCCTCTGGTAACCTTCAACCTGGATGGCCTAAATATTGGGACTCGGGATATGAAGATTATGCGCAAGGTGTGGCTGTAGGTTCGGATATATACGTAGCTGGCTCTAACGGTACCGGTTCTAATTATGATGCCTTCCTCTTGAAATATGATACAGATGGAAATCTTTTGTGGGATAGATTTTGGGGCTCGGGAGATTATGAAATAGCACATAGCGTGGCTGTAGGCTCGGATATATACGTAGCTGGTTTAACCGGTTCTGGAGCCAATCCCGAAAATACTTTCCTATTGAAATATGATCCAGATGGAAATCTCAAGTGGTCTAGGATATGGGACTCAGGAGGTCAAGAAATGTCAACCTCAGTGGCCATAGAATCGTATATTTATGTAGCTGGTACTACAGATTACGGACCTGGAGGACATAATATATACCTTTTGAAGTACGATCCTGATGGAAATCTAATTTGGACTCAATTTTATGACTCGGGATATACTGATTATGCCTACGGTGTGGCCGTAGGCTCGGACATATATGTTGCGGGTTATACTGGATCTGGAGCCAATCCCCCTAACGCCCTCCTTTTGAGGTATTACGATCCTCCTCCAGTTGGAGGATACTATGCGCCTGTGAACGGACTCGCAATTCTAGCGCCTTACCTGGCCTTAATCGGCCTTATCGGAGTCTTTTCAACGATCCTTGTCGTAAGGAAATGGCGTAAATCCTAGGCAGTTTTTATTAATTATTTGTAACTTTTCTAATTTTTTCTTCCTTTATCTAATTACATTCTTCTATTATCCGATTACATCATGCGTCTATTCCATCTATGTGTGCACTTCAAGAGACATTTAAGGCCTCTATTGCCTTTTTTCCACTC
>CAYFUV010000124.1:0-2011 GCA_964346435.1 uncultured Candidatus Bathyarchaeia archaeon
ATAAAAAATGACAAGTGAAATACTAAAAGAATTCGGCGAATTCCATAAATATCATGGAATAACTTACCCTAGTTTTTTAACATGGAAAATCTGGAAGTGGGCAGTTTTCCCGTTATGGAAAAAATTTATGTGTAGCAAAAACATACATTTATTTGACGAATGTGCTTCTTTAGAACATATTTTACATTGCGATGCATGTGGTTTGGGAGTGCACATATCATATATCGAAACATGTGAAGATGCTTGTGATAGAGCAAGCGAGGGTTTGTATATTGAATCATCGGCGATAGAGAAAAGTGAACTAACATGACCCATGATCATTGGTATAAAAAATGGAAGAAAAACAATCCGAAAATCTACTGAATGAAATATTAGAAAGCCTAGATGGCCCAAACGGCTATATAGTTACTTTAAAAAGAATAGCAAAGACATATCCTCAAATCGATGAACTTGAGCAAATCCTCGGAAATATTTCAGATTCTTTACAGTTAGTAAGTATACTGTTAAGGTATATGAGATTTGATCTAGAAGCAACACAACGCGAAAGAGATCGCTTACGCGATCTCCTAAGCGAAAATAATGAGGAGAATTTTTAGATGGAAGATGAAATTAAATTTAACTGTCCTAGACGAACAAATGTTGATTGAAGTTATTGAGAAATTAAATAATGAAAGAAATTGATGTAGTCGTAGAGCACCCAAAATTTGGAATAGGAGAAATAAAAGAAATTAATTTTAATCCTAATCCAATTATTTCAGTCTTATGGAGAAATGGAAAGCGGAGTTTACACCCCGCAGAAGAACTGGAATTCTTGAGGGTTAATAATGAGTAAAGATTGGACCGAAGAAATCTTAGGCTTAGAATCATTAGTCAATAAATTAAGGGCGGAAGCTGCCGATAAACGGTTGGAACAGGCAATAAATATTATCCAAGAATTTATTAGTGATATTGAAAACCACGGACTAGAAATTGTCAAAGAAAGTTGGCCTGAGTTATTTATAACTTATTGCCGCGCAGTTGAACTTTTAAGTTAAGGAGAAAAAAATGAAAGGTCCAGGAACGATTGAACAACAAATTGAAAAATTGAGGTCAAAAATGAAAAGCGGAGATATTGCAGACGCTGCTGAAATTGTCTGTAATTTTTCCAGTGACACAATAGCGCTAGCTTATAAAACGATGCGTATTAACGAAAAGAAAAATAAACTTCCTAAGTCCGTTGCTAAGTTATTGAACAAACTTCCTGACGAGGATGCTGAGTTGGTCCGTAATAAATTAACAGGAAAGTAAAGCAAGACAAGAAAAGTTTCAGTAGGGGTAAATGGTCTTGGTGAAAATTCGCTAGAATTTTCCTGGGACAAATCTTCAGTTTGAACGTATAATAAGTTGATTGAGTACAGTTATGGTCCTATTAATCGGAGTATAAAAATGTCAGATGAAAGAAATCCAGCGTTTAAGGTTGTTAAGGTCGATCTTTCAACAGGTGAAACAGTAGTCTCAATTCAAAAGGGAATACTGGGAACGTTAGCAAATCTATTAATAGATATGGAACATTCCCGAAAAAGATCTGGTGTTGTTCACAAGCTAGGGCACGTCCTGAAAGCTTGTGGAAATGCCCAATATGGGGCTAGTTTCGACGAGAGAGATTTGGACCCAAGTCTTGTCGTGAATAATGGTGAATAATTATGCTAAGGGCAAAAGAAGCACGAGAAATAATGATTGATGCACTTAGCGCTGATTCTGAAGTTATTCTTCCCTATTTAAACTACATAGAGGAGAAAATAATAAAAGCTGCTCAAAGGGGGAAACACGAAATTTCCCATCCATTTGCTGGTTTACCAAATAGAGAATATCCACAAACGGAAGTGCAAAAAGCAATACGTAAAGTGGTGGAAAATAATGGATTTATATGGGCAGACCACCCAAACCCAGATCCTGGTGATCCTCGAAGGCATCCATATACCACAATCTCTTGGTAATTTTATAAGGACCAAAGATGCCCGAAGAATATAAA
>CAYFUV010000125.1:0-13363 GCA_964346435.1 uncultured Candidatus Bathyarchaeia archaeon
TTTGTAAAGATAGTACGAAATAAAAAGAATTTAGGTTTTGCCGAGGGGAACAATATTGGAGTGAGTGTCGCAAATGGCGAGTACATTGCTTTTCTAAATAATGATACTCGAGTTGATCCAAAATGGATTTCTGAACTTGTTAAGACTATTAAGAAAGATTCTAGTATCGCAGCTTGCGCCACTAAAATGATTATGTTTGATGACGCCTCTATACTAAATAGCACAGGCGGCGCCTTAACAAAGCTTTTCTATGCCTGGGATAGGGGTTTATTTGAAGAGGATAAGGGACAATTTGAAATCTCTGAAGAGGTGCCTTTTGCATGTGCTGGAGCCATGCTCGCTCGGAAAAGTGTACTTTTACGTTTAGGATCTTTTGATAAAAGGTATTTTATCTACTGTGAGGACGTTGACCTTGGTATAAGAATGTGGCTAGCAGGTTACAGGGTGGTGTACGTCCCTACGGCAATCGTACATCATAAGTACGGTTCTACAATGGGTCAGAGTAGCATTAGGAAAATGTATCTGGGTGAGCGCAATACATTCGCAACTTTTTTGAAGAATTATGAATTATCTACGATACTAAACCTCTTTCCACACCTCATACTCAATTATCTGCACGGCATTATTCATTTCCTAACGAATAGGAATTTAATGAGCCGTGAGAGTTTATCAAGAGCAATCGTATATTTACGGGTATTAATATGGAATTTGTTTAACATCGCCACGACCGTAAGAAAAAGAGTGATTGTTCAACGAACTCGAAAGATGAGTGACGATAATTTTTTAGAATTATGTATTCCCACGCTGCGATATCCTTCTGTGTCGATCCCTGATTATAAAATCGTAACTCGTAAAAATATCGACCATAAGAAATGCACAAATGCTATCGACTTTTGCGAGGATCCCATCAATATCAGACAACTTGGGCATGGTTGGCATGGACTAGAGTGTCTTCGCGGAAGAAGAGTACGCTTTAGATGGACCAGAACTAATGCTAAATCTTTCCTCAAATCTGCCTCAGATGAAGAACAAATTTTATCCTTAAGAGCATTTACAAGAGAGGAAGTTGCCTCTGCACAGTCAGTAACCGTTTATGTAGATCAGAAACCAATTGGAAAATTTTGTCCAAACAAATTCATAAAGCATTTCGAATTCATAATTTCTGGATATCCTGAAGATAGCATAATAGAAGTTAGTTTGGTTCCAAATTTTTCATGGATTCCCGACCAATATTATCATAATGGTGACAGAAGAGAACTCGGGATAGGTGTTGCTGAACTATCGCTGCGAAAGATCTATAAATCGAAACGTATATCTACCTTTCCAAAAGTCAGTTTTGTCATAGTCAATAGAAATGGAGAAGAATATATAGAAAAATGTCTCTTATCAGTAAAGAGTCAAAAATATAAAAATAAAGAAATAATTGTTGTTGACGACGATTCGACAGACAATAGTATAAATGTTATTCGGCGAGTGTGCCCAGAGTCCCATATAATAAGAAACAGCTCAAATCTTGGAGCTGCAAAATCAAGAAATCGGGGCATAATAGTAGCAAATGGAGATTATATTGTAACACTAGATAACGACGCTTACCTCTCTAACACCTGGCTAAACAAGATTCTTGCGTTAATTGAATCTAACGAAAACATTGGCATTTGCGTTGGCAAGATTTTATTGGATGATCACAGAGACGTAATAAACAGTTGTGGAGCTTTCATGACATTTGCAGGATTCGGCTTTGATCGTGGAATCTTCGAGGTGGATGTCGGTCAGTATGATTCACCATACTTTCAAGAGATTCTGGCGGGATGCAGTGCAGCGATGATTGTTAGAGCAGAAGTATTTAAAACTGTGGGGATGTTTGATGATGATTTTTTCTATTTATTCGAAGATGTGGAATTTGGACTTAGAACGAGAATCGCTGGATATGAGGTCCTGTATGTACCAGAGGCCGTTGCCTATCACGGATTCGGGAGAACTACTAGAAGACGTATAATGGGAAAAAAACTCGATATAGAATATCTTATGGAAAGAAATCGGTTGAGGATTGTACTAAAAAATTTCGAGTTGGGGACTATAAGGAGGATCTTCCATCCAGTTTTCACTTATTATTTAATGAAGCCCATCGTGACAGGTATTTTTCCGAAATTGGACAGGTTAACGAGAGTGCACGATTTTATTATATGTATTAAATCAGCCTTATGGAACACCAAAAGTCTTAGGAAAATCCTCCAGAGTCGAGAGATAATTAGGAAAATCCGTAAAAAAAGCGACTACGAGCTTCGGAGGTTTATATTGAAAACATTTAGACCTACAATATTAGTTCCCGACTATTCCGTTAAAGAATCTTGTGAAATCGAAAATTTACTCCCCTTGAGAATTGAGATGGGTTTTAACGAGTTTCCTCACCTTGGCCATGGATGGTACAATCTACAAAGCATAAATTACAAGAATAGAACGATAAATTTCAGATGGACCCAAGGTAAAGCAAAAATTCTTTTCCGCCTCGCAAAAAAATACACTGGAACCCGAGTCATCTTATCTCTGGTGGCGACATCATTCTTCAAAAGGTACGGAAGAAATGCTCGAGTTATGATATTCCTTAACAACTATTTAGCTGGAGAAGTTGAGGCCCCTCATCATCAATTCGCTCAAATTCTATTTGACATAACTAACAAAGTAAGAAGAAAAAATGAACTTGTCTTAAAGATATGCAATAAATCTCTCATTTCACCTATAAATGAAAAAATGAATCCTGTAGCAACACGCGCGCGTACGTTAGTTGGAATAGCTGTCTCTGAAATAGCAATATTACCTCTGAAGATAGAGAGTAAAAAATTAATAAAAAAGGATTAACGATACACGCCAAGTTTTTTTAAAGTATAATTAAAAATGAGGAATACTAAATTTAGAAATAATGGATAGAGCTCACAATTAAATAAATAACGGGCGATAATCCGAGTGTCTTAATTAATATGTATCTAATTAGCATAACTCCGAGATCGAGGGAAATCAATATTGCTTGAGTATAATGAGCTCGTAAGGAACCTTACTATCAAGGAGTTTAAGCTAAGATATAGGAACTCGGTCTTAGGCTTTTTTTGGTCTCTAATTAATCCATTGGCCATAATGACTATCTTAACACTTGTATTCTCAATTATGTTGAGATCTGGCATTGAGAAATTTCCTGTATTTTTGCTGACGGTTTTATTGTCTTGGAGGTTTTTCTACATTAGCACATCTATGGCTCTTGGGTCCATAATAGGCAATTCATCACTAGTAACGAAGGTCTACTTTCCGAGGTGGCTTTTGGTTCTCTCAAGTAACTTTGCGAATCTCATAGGGTCATCATTGGAGTATGTCGCATTATTCCCCCTATTAATTTTCCTTGGAATGAAGACGACAATTCTGACTCTTCTTTTACCGGTAATCTTACTCATTGAATTCATCTTGATAGCGGGCATATCGTTACCACTATCTGCCTTAAATGTCTATTATAGAGATGTTTCTCAAGTATGGGACATAGCACTTCAAGCTGGCTTCTTCATATGCCCAATTTTTTACGATATAAGCTTGATCCCGGAAAGGTACCTTTTTCTGTACTCGTTGAATCCAATGACTCGGATCATTGTGTCTATTAGAAAAATACTTTATTATAATACGCTACCTTCTATGAGCGATATCATTATTCCGATCCTAGGCGGATTGCTCCTATTATTTATTGGATACTTAATTTTCAGTAGAATCGAACCTCGATTTGCTGAGGAGATCTAAGATGGAAGCAGTAGTTAAGGTAAAAGACCTATGGAAGAAGTTTAGGATTCCCTATGAAAGGAGAACGACGATTCTCGAGAATTTGGCAGGAGCACTCCAGATATTAAGCGGTAAGAGATTTTCTTATGAGGAATTCTGGGCTTTAAAATCGATCAAATTCTCAGTCGATTATGGAAAATCCATAGGTGTTATTGGAGAGAATGGGAGCGGGAAGAGTACCCTACTAAAGATAATAGCGAATATCCTAAGGGCAGATAAAGGAAGGGTTGAGGTGAAGGGAAAGATCGCTCCAATACTTGAGTTGGGAGTTGGCTTCCATCCAGATTTGACTGTTAAAGAAAATATCCTAGTCTATGGTTCGATAATGGGTTTAAAAAATAACCATATAAAGAGGCGAATGGATCCGATCCTTCAATTTTCAGGGCTAGAACGATTTAGAGACGCGAATCTGAAAAGCCTCTCTTCAGGAATGCAAATGAGGCTTGGATTCTCAGTTGCTATAGAGACTGATCCAGACATTTTTCTTATAGATGAGGCTCTAGCTGTTGGAGACATGAATTTTCAGCAAAAATGTTTTGCAAAATTCAAGGAGTTCAAAGAGGAGAAGAAAACCATAATCCTGGTATCCCATACTTTAAACCTTGTGAGGGAGTTTTGTGAAAAAACTTTGTTCCTATCTAGAGGCGAAATGATTAGTTTTGGAGAAACGGAAACCGTCGTAAATGAGTATGTAGAGCGCCGTCCTTGATACATAGAATTTCTTGTGCCCTAATACCACGCAAATTTTTATTTTCCCCCTTTCTATAGAAAAGGACTCTAAAAAATCATTTCTTAAAAATAATTGCTCACCTATAATTATAGTAGGTTTAGTACGTTGACACCGATACCAAAGCTCTCAGTACTTGTACTAAATTACAACGGCTTAAAATGGCTTTCCACATGCCTATCTAGCATAGCTAAGACTGATTATCCAAATTTCGATGTTTACATGGTAGATAATGGAAGCGTCGACGGATCCATTGATTATGTTCAAAAGAACTTCCCACGGGTCAATATCATATCCAATAAGAGAAATCTCGGCTTCGCCGAAGGTTTCAATAGGGCGATAAAAGAGATTAATGATGAATATATCGTTCTTTTAAACAACGATGTCGAGGTCTTGAGTAAAAACTGGATTAGACATCTCGTTAATATGGCCCTCAATGATCCGAAGACAGCGGCCGTTGCCTGTAAGTTGATCTCCATGGAGAATAAGTCTCGTCTGGATTCTGTCGGAGGAATGGGTATTCCATATTGGCGCGGGTTCGTCGATATGGGTCGAGGCGAGGTTGACAAGGGACAATACGATCGCATTGACTTCGAGCCTTTCTCAATTTGTGGAGCTGGAGTGTTAATCAATCGAGACATTTTCACAAGGCTCGGGGGCTTCGATGGAAAATTCTTCCAATACTTAGAGGATGTGGATTTGGCTTGGAGAATTAGGCTTTACGGCTATCGAATTGCCTTTGCATCTAAAGCCAAAGTAGCCCATTATTTCTCTGGCTCAACCAAAACTAGGGCTTTAAGTCCAAAAAAACTCTACCTCTGTTATAGGAATCTCTTAATGATGATCCTTAAGAACTGCGGTTCATCGCTGGGATGGGCTCTCAGAAATTATTTCCTTTTTTCCATAATAATAACTGCAGGCTTCAGCATCCTAGAACCGAAGAAGGCGATATCGGTTGCTAAGGCAATCTTATGGAATATTATCAATTTTAAGAAGAACTATATTTGGCGACTAAGAATCCAATCTGAAAGAAAGGTTGATGAAAGAGAAATATTGACCAAGATGTACCCTAGAATCAAAAGATATCGGTCAGGTGAAAGAGCGAAATTATCGCGAATCCTTGATTTCCTATTTGAATATCGTTTATCCAGATATTTTAAAGAGCGCTATGGCTAAATTTGGCTTACTTTAGCACGCGCTTTTTGATCGTTATTTCATAGAAAATCTAAATAAAAGATATGTACGCGCTCATTTTATCCTAAAGTTCTTTATTAAACGGTAAGAATTTTGGGGTGACATGTTTATGGGTCACAAACGCGGAATTTATGGTCCATTGACAAAGGATGCATTATATACCTATCGAAAACTTGGCGCCGAAGAGATTTTTTTGGATATTACGACTGCATCAAGGAAGGATGTGACTCAAGCCGAAGATGAGGGATTCAAGATTTACGCCTGCATATGGGCTTTCAGAGCTTTGGATGGGCGATTTGGTGTTGAAAATATCCATGGCGAGAAAATGCTTTGGGCCGGTTCTGGTTGCCCGAATAATCCAATGATAAAAAAGAACTGTTTGAAAAAAATCAAGAATGTTCTATCTACTTATGAGGGGCACGGAATAGCATTGGATGGTATTCGATTTCCATCTCCTGGAAGTGGTTTACACACCTTCTTAACTTGTTTTTGCGAATATTGTTGTGAGAAAGGTAAAAATTTCGGTGTTGACTTGGCTAAAGTGAAAGATTTTTTGAAAAAATCCAGAAACCCAGTCGACTTTATATATGCTTCATGCCATCGAGATGGCCACAAGCAACTTAGCGAGTGGATTGATATCCGTTGCAAATCCATAACTGAAGATGTTAGAAGTATCAAAGAATTTGTAAAAGATATCGAACCGAAAGTAGAAGTTGGAGCTGCTATTTTCGCGCCTAGCTTAGCTCCACTAGTAGGTCAGAACTACTTGGAACTTGGATCGATTTTAGATTTTATTCATCCCATGATCTATCATAAAGGTGAGGGATTGGCTTGTATAAATTTTGAATTAGCTAAATTAATCGAGGAATTTGTAATTCTTGAACAACAAGCTGATGCTCTTGATTACGCGTATAAAATGTTAAATTATGACTTGTTTGAACCCCCTCTAAGCCCAAGAACACTTATGGAAAAAGGGCTTCCACTGGACGTCATAGGCGTAGAGACGAAGAAAGGGAAAAAATTAGTCGGCGGAACCAAAGCAAGGTTTATGCCAATAGCTTTCATATTGGAAAGCGATAGAGAAGAATTTAAAAAAGCTGAAGAGCAAGTTATGAATGTCGCCTCTAATGGCATTGTCTACTTCTCGTATTATGAGAACTTGAGAGAAATCTTCAATGAGAAAAAGTAGTCCCCCTGTATCAATAATCATTCCATGCAAGAAAATAGACATGTATGTTAAGGAATGCATTGAGCATTGCAAGCGTTTAGATTATAAAAATTATGAGATATTAATATTACCAGATCATCACTCGAAGGAGCTAAATGGTGTCAAGGTTATTCCGACTGGAGCGGTAGTGCCTGGGGCTAAAAGGAATCTTGGGGTTGCAAACTCTAAGGGAGAAATATGTGCTTTTATAGATTCAGATGCTTATCCAAGAAGGGATTGGCTCAAGAATGCAATTAAATATTTTTCTCATTCAGATATTAAGGCTATAGGTGGACCAGGAGTTACTCCAGAAGAAGATGATTATATGCAAAAAGCTAGTGGTTTTGTGCTTTCTTCTTTCCTGGTCGGAAGTTTAAGAAGAAGGTACTCCTCAAATGAAATTTACAAATCGGATGACGTCCATTCCTGTAATTTCATAGTAAAAAGAGAAATTATGGAAAAAGCCAAATGGAACGAAAAATACTGGCCAGGAGAAGACACGTTGTTAAGCCTTGAACTAGGAAGATTTGGTGTCAAAATGTTAGAAGCTAAAGATGTATTAGTTTACCATCATAGAAGGCCATTATTCAAGGCACACTTAAAACAGATTTCAAAATTTGGTCTACATAGAGGATTCTTTTTCAAGAAATTCCCTGAAAATTCTAGAAAGCTTACCTATATGCTCCCCTCACTAATGGTACTATATATTATTGCCATGAGTACGGCTTCATTAGTTAATTCGTTCATGATGGAAATATTCATGGCTTCGTTAGGAATCTACTTATTAATAACTTTAATTGGGGCTCTTCACGCTAAAGAACCCAAATTAATAATTTTAACGTGGGTTGGGATCATCCTAACCCATTTAATATACGGAGCTTTCTATCTATTGGGCCTTTCAAAGAGGAGCCTGGAAAGATGAGGATAAGCATATCATATCCTCCAGTGGATTCCAAAAAGGGAGTGCCACTCTTATCACAAAATCGCCAATTCCAGTATTTTTCAGAACCCACTTATATATATCCGGTGGTTCCAGCTTACGCCGCGACTCTATTGAGCAAAGCTGGATATGAAGTTATATGGGATGATGGAATCGCGGAGGATAAAGACTATACTCGATGGTTGCGCGATATAGAAAAGATTTCTCCAGACATTATAATGATTGAAACGAAAACACCTGTCATTAAAAGACATTGGCAGATAATTGATGATTTAAAAAAAATTACTCCTTTGACAAAAGTCGTGTTAGTAGGAGATCATGTAACAGCGCTACCGCGAGAATCTATGGAAAACAGCAAGACAGACTTTGTCATTGAGGGTGGAGACTACGACTTTCTTCTTCTCAACCTGGTAAAATACTTGGAGGGAAAAGAAAAAGCACTTGAACCAGGTATTTGGTATCGAGAGAGCGTAAAAATAAAAACCACTGGACAATTTCAGCTTAACCACGACTTGAATAGTCTCCCTTTTATCGATAGGGAACTGACAAAATGGAGGTTGTACGCCTACAAGAACGGAAATTTCAAGGTCACTCCAGGCACATATTTGATGGTGGGACGCGATTGCTGGTGGAGGAAAGATGGGGGATGCTCCTTCTGCTCATGGCCAACATTATACCCAAATTTTAAAATAATGGATGTGGAACGGGCCCTGGATGAAGTGGGTTTTTTAATCAAAAATTATCAAGTTAAGGAAGTTTTTGATGATACTGGGACCTTTCCTGCCGGGTTGTGGCTAAGAAGATTCTGTGAGGGAATGATTGAAAGGGGATATAACAAAGAAATTTACTTCAGTTGTAATGCTCGTTTTGGCACATTGAAACCCGAGGATTACAAACTGATGAAGAAAGCTGGATTCAGGATGCTTCTCTTTGGCTTAGAGTCGGCCAGCCAAGAGACATTGAATAGGCTAAATAAGGGCATAATCGTTCAAGACATTATCGATGGATGTAATTGGGCTAGGGAAGCTGGACTTGAACCGCATATAACTATCATGGTTGGCTATCCGTGGGAAAGTCAAGAAGATATTTCAAAAACTTTGAAGCTGTCGAAAATGTTGATGAACGAAGGAAATGCTTTGACACTGCAGTCAACTATAATCATACCATATCCAGGGACCAAACTGTATAAAGAGGCGCTGAGGGAGGATTGGTTTAGGATCGATCCAAAGGATTATGAAAGATTCGACATGGTCGAAACAGTTCTAAAAACGCCAAATATGGACTCAAAGGAGATAGTGCGCATATGTAATGAAATCTATAGAGCGTTCCTAACACCAAAATATATCTTCAGGCAGTTATTCCGCATTCGTTCTTTGAAGGATTTAAAATACTCGCTTAAAGGAGTTACAAAGGTCATAGGGCACTTGAAGGACTTCTAAAAATTAGGAAAAAAGCTATAGCTTCTAAAGAATCACACAGAAAGTCGGGATCTCTTGATGAATTTTATAGTATTTAAGAATCGATTGCCTACAATCAGTATAGTAATACCGACGTTGAACTCAGCTAAAACACTTGGATTGTGCTTGAAAAGTATAGCTGAACAAGACTACCCAAGAAGAAAAATAGAAATATTAGTTATCGATGGTGGTTCAAAAGATGAGACTATAAAAATAGCAATGAAACACAATGTGAAGAAAATTCTACATAATCCATTAAAAACTGGTGAAGCGGGAAAGGCTCTTGGAGTCAGTGAGGCTGGGAATGAGATCATTGCTTTAATTGATAGCGATAATATACTAAATGAAAAAAATTGGCTAAAAAAAATGACCGAACCGTTCAATGATAAAAAAATAGTTGGATCCGAGCCATTATACTACACTTATAGAAGAGAAGATTCGTTTTTAACGAGATATTGCGCATTAGTAGGGATGAACGATGTCTTATGCCTTTACCTGGGAAACTACGATAGATATTGCCTTATTACGAACAGATGGACAGAATTAAAAGTGAGGACTATCGATAAAGGTAGTTATCTATCATTGGTACTAGATGAGAAAAATATCCCTACAATGGGCGCAAATGGCTTCTTAGTTAGGACTCATGCAGCGAAGTGCTTGGACTATAAGCCTTACCTATTTGACATAGACTTCATTTATGAATTGATTAAAAATGGCTATAATGAATTTGCAAAAGTAAAGATAGGAATCATACACCTATTCGCAGATGACATCGGAATATTCATAAGGAAGACGTATAGAAGGGTCAGGGATTATCTATTTTATGAAAGGCAAAGAATGAGAAAGTATCCTTGGAAACGTCAAAACTTTCTAAGAATGTTGAAGTTCGCACTATATACGATGACACTGATTCCTATATCAATCGATTCTATCAGAGGCTATAGAAGATTGCCCGACAAAGCATGGTTCTTTCATTTAGTTGCATGCTGGCTAACCCTACTTGTTTACGGCATAAGTCACACTCTTAATGGCATGAGAGATACGAGTAAAGTCTTTCAGAGATTTGAGGGGCAAAAATGAAACGCGTACGTCCATTTGAAAAGTTGGTTTCGAATAACTATAGAAAAAGTATAGATGCGCTCAACTAATGAAAAATTATTGAGTATGATGGGAATGGCTAATAAGAAAAACATTCTCATGATATGCCCCTTTTTTAGACCAAATGTTGGTGGCGTTGAAACGCATCTAGATGATCTATGCGAATATCTCCGAAGAAATGAATATTCAGTAATCGTAATTTCATATCAACCATTGACAACAAAGGCGATGGGGCTTAGGTTAGAAAAGAACACGTATCTAGAAATTCATAGGATACAATGGTTCGGACACAACTTATTTCCAAAATTGGAACCATATCCTCTACTTGAATTCTTATACTTAACACCTGCACTTTTTTTATACTCGCTTTTCTATATGCTAAAGTATAGATGTAGAATCGATGTAATTCATGGCCATGGTCTTAATGCTGATTTAATCGCAAAATTTCTTGCAAAATTTTTCAAAAAGAGGGCCGTCGTAAGCACTCATGCAATTTACAATCTACACAAACGCCCCTTCTTGGCAAAAGCAGTGAAATGGGTACTATTCTCAATCGATACTATATTGGCCTTATCAAAAAAGTCAAGAAAAGAGTTGATGACAATTGGTCTGCCAGAGAACAAAATAAAAGTCTACACCTATTGGGTCGATCAGAAAGTGTTCAAACCATTAGATAAAGATAAGTGTAAGATAAAGCTTGGCTGGAAAAATAAGTTTGTAATTCTCTTTGTCGGACGTTTCATAGAAATAAAAGGAATTCGATTGCTTATCGAGGCCGCGAAAAGATTTGATGGCATTAATAATATGATCTTTTCTTTCATTGGTGAAGGGCCTTTAGAGAATGAGGTTAGAAAAGCATCAGAATTACTAAAAAATGTGGTTTATGTGGGTAGAGTTGAAAACAAGAATTTGAATGTTTACTACAGTGCCGCGGATATAGCAATTGTGCCTTCGTTATACGAAGAGGGATTTGGTAGAGTCATATTGGAGGCTTTATCATGCGGAACACCAGTCATAGCTTCCAATAGAGGAGGGATCCCCGAGGTTCTAAATTCGTCCATTGGCGTACTTATTGAACCAACTGTCGAATGTATCGCGAGAAAGATTAAGAATTTCTATGAACACCCAAATAGACTATCAGAATTGGATAGAAATTGCAGGAAGTACGCGATAGAACGATTTAGTGAAAAAAATGCAAATATTATTGAGGAGAGTTATTATAATCTGAAAAAAAATTGAAGAAGATTGAATATTCGCGCTAATTAATAGCTCGTATTGGAACTGATCTCCATGAAATATCTAGGATTTCCATATCTTTTGAGTGTAGGCAAAAGGTATGCAAATCGTTTGTGGAGCCGCTAGCGCGCGCTTTTAGGAGAAATTTTATTTGAGATGGATTATATCCTCAAAGCGTTCTCATTTTGAAGGCCGAAATGAGAGAAATTTAATCAAGGTTGGATCGCATATGCGGATGGCCATGAATTCTTGGATCATTTCACCATAGATGACCGTGCAAATGGTTGGCGCATAGATCCAAAGGGCAATGCTATATTGAAAATAAAGTTCACGCTACAGCAATACGTCTTCCCATCTTTATCTGTTTCAATCCTTACGATTCTATTCGCCACGTTCTGGATAGTATCCCATTCACTATTTTCAAGGAAATCTGCCCCATCCTATCGAACACACTTACAGAGGAACATAAGAAGATAAACTTAAAGAGGGAATGTTTTGATAACATATCGAGAGTTATTGTATTATTAATGCACGCTACTTTATCTTTAGAAAGGGTTTGGTAAAGAGCGCGCGCTATTATGTTACCCCTTGGTGGATAGAATAGTAAGGAAGAGAATTAAAGCCGATATGATTGATTGAAAAATGGACATTATTGCTTTTTTGTTTGAAGAGTTACGATATGTATTAAGAAATTATATTCCAAAGATATCAACAAAAATTGAATCTTTGCCTTCAGAAATCCCCGACCGTATGATTGAATATGCATTCATTATGAGAGAATTAAAAGCTAAATGCGGAAGGATTCTTGATGTAGGATGTACGGCGCCGTATAATATAATACCACTTATTCTGGCCGAATCAGGTTTTGAAGTCTGTGGCATTGACATTAGAGATTTCAAGATACGCCATCCTAATTTTACATTTTATAAAGGCGATATAAGAAGAACAAATTTTCAGGATAATTTTTTTGATTGGGTAATAGCAGTCTCCTCAATTGAACATATAGGCATGAAAGGAAGATACGATTCGAGGGAAGACCCTCTTGGCGATAGAAAAGCCATTCTTGAAATGATAAGAATTCTTAAAAAAGATGGAAAAATTCTAATGACAGTACCTTTTGGAAAAACAAGAGTAATTGGATCTTCCCACAGAGTTTATGATAGCATAGGGCTAAATAGTCTAATCAAGAGATTAAAAATAATTAAAGAAGAATTTTATATCAAAAATAGAAAAGGGTACTGGATAAAATATAATAGAAAAATCGCCACATCTTTTGATTCACCCAATAAGGGATATGCTATCGCATGCTTGAAATTAACAAAAGCACAGTAGCGAACACTATTATCATAACCGTGTTGAAAGAAATTGAGTTCTGAGTTAAATAATATCACTACTCTTATATTAGGCGCGCGCGAAGCCCTACGAAGACTATTTAAGAGTCTACCAACCATAAAGGCAATGAACTTGCTGGGTAGGGCGAGTTAATATCCTCCTACACTGCATGTGTTAAAGTATTAAATCAATTGTGAGAAGCGTGAAATTAAAAGATATAAACGTTCTTGTATTGGGTCAAGCGATGACCAGTAGGACAGAGACTGTAGAAGAATACCTGCGATACAGGACCCATAAACTTGGCGTGATAGGTTTATCTGATATACACAAACGTTTCAACAGTCGTTGCACTTTTTATG
>CAYFUV010000126.1:0-33361 GCA_964346435.1 uncultured Candidatus Bathyarchaeia archaeon
AGACTCCAAGCATAATAAAAGCTATGTTAAAGGTTCCTCGCGAGGAGTTCATTCCTCCAAGTGTAAAAAATCACGCTTATGTGGACTCGCCTTTACCCATTGGTAGTGGGCAAACAACCAGCGCCTTGCATATGACGGCCATGTTCAGCGAGCATGGAGAATTAAAGTTAGGAAAAAAAGTTCTTGAGGTGGGTGGAGGCTGTGGCTATATGAGCTGCGTATATGCTGAAGTAGTTGCTACAGATGGCGAACCAAAAGAAAAATGGGGGCATGTGTGGACTATTGAAATAATAAAAGAGCTAGCAGATAATGCTAAGGAGAACGTCAGGAAAACGGGTTATGCTGAAAGGGTAAATGTAATTCATGGGGATGGTTCACTTGGATTTGAAAAACAGGCCCCATATGATACGATAATAGTCACGAGTGCTGCTCCAGGAATACCGGATCCATTGATTCAACAACTGGAAGTAAACGGAAGATTATTAATACCAGTTGGAAACGTCTCTCTTTATCAACAATTAATAATGGTTAGAAAGAGAAACGATGGAAGTATATCGAAAGAAACTTTGTGCGGCGTAGCGTTTGTTCCAATGAGAGGCCAACACGGATGGAAGTTATAGAGCGTCGATGTAATTGACAAAAGGAGGAAGAAGAAAGAGAAGGGTGCGTGCAAAGAGTAAGTCAGATATCTTGCTCGAATTCATCTGCAAAAATCCAGGACTCACAATTGAGGAAATTGCTAATGGCCTTAACTGGAAAATCAGAAATGTCAAAGCTATCCTAACTCGGCTTAAGAACGATAACAAAATCGAGAGTAAGATTTTTCCTTCAACTAAGGCACCATCCTTCGTAAGCGCTGCTGAAATCGAGAATGCTTTGCGACAAATCAACCTCCAGTTCACAAAACTTGAATCTGTGAAAGATGGATTAGTAGATAAGGAAAATGAATCCTTTGAAAAGTGTGTGGAAGCTCAGTTAAAGAAAGATCAGCGATTAGCGACGATCTACGCAAATCACTGTGCTCAAATAAGAGAATTAAAGAATATTTTGGAACGTGGAGAATTGATTCTTCGAAGAATATCACTAGTGCTTGGAATTTCACAATTAGGCCGCGGAAGATAATGTGCCCATTATAATTAGACATTCAACGGAAGAATGTATCTAAGGTTGTTTTTGTTCTAATTTTCCTGATGCTCTCTACCATCCTATCTACAGCATTCTTTACCCTTTCTTCAGAAAAGTCTCGTTCATCACACAGGAAATGAGTTATACTGTCGATTTCAGGTTTCTTCCACTCAATTTCATAGTTAGACGAAACTTCAGGATTCAAAAAAATATTCCTTATCTCGATCAATTTTTCTGGGTCTTCAACTTCGAGTTTTGGAATTATCTTTTCAAGGGAATTGGATTCTCTCATCATTTTCAATGCTGTTTTTGGACCTATTCCTTTTATCCCACCTGGGTTGAAATCAGTCCCTAAAAGTATGCCTATATCAATGAGTTGTTCCCTAGTTATATTGAGTTCTGAGAACATTCTCTGGAGCTCTATATATTCAGGCTCAATTTCCATATAAACACTTTTTCTAGGCAGCTTTCTTCTACCACTTATTGTTAGATTTCTAACGAGCCTTGGAGCCCCAAACAATAAAGAGTCGTAATCTTGGCTAGCCACGGCCCATAAGTCGCCTCTAGAAACCATGTAAGCTGCCTGTGCTTCTCCCTCTGACGGGGCCTGAATCCACGGTATACCCATGGCATCCAACAATCGTTTAGCATCATCAACCATTTCATCCTTAAGTCTTGATGTCATCTGAGCATAGCGCTTAGCTCCTTCCACATCTCCTTTTCTTAAAGCACCTTCGTACCTCACTTGAGCTTCTTCCTTTACCTCTTCTCTCCGTTTGAGCGTGGTAGCTTTTTGAGTTGGCGGTTCACCATCAAAAACGTAAACGAGTTTTATTTCCCTCTCCATCATATTGATAGTTCGATAGAATAGCCCACTTAAATGACTCGTTATCCTACCACTCCTATCAGCCAGAGGTTCGCCAGTAATACTCCGTATGATCGAAAGAAATTGATAGAGTGTATTATAAGCATCGACTGCTAGGGTCTTTCCACTAAAGGCCTCAAGATTCATTTTCTTCTTGGAAGTAATTTCTCCAATATCTACTCCCAATCTAACGCACCGATTAAGGGAGAAATTTTTCTAAAAAACTGAAAACAGTCAGAGTATCTATCTATTTAGTTCTTTAAATCCGTTTACTATGCTCTATTTTATAGAATAATTAGAATAAGGTCCTAGAAATCTGAAATCTTTTTTTGGAATAATGCATCCTGAAGAAGTGCGCTATTCTTAATCCATCTTTTTAAAGATATATTTAGTTCTATTCCAGCATGATGCAAGGCTTCTTGTAAAGAACTGAAACGGGTTGGCTTCGTATCTAAAGATCTCCTCATGCTCTCTCTCACATTCCATACTCCAACCGGCATAATATAATCTGGCTGAATTTCCCTTAATACTATGACAGCGGCTTGTCTCCGCATCCTCTCTAATTTCTCAGCAACAGCCAATCTAGCCGAGTAATAACAACCTCCAATTTTAGCATATTCACTTCTTCCCCAATAATCTTCGAAATCCCCCATCATAGCCGGATCACTTCCCATTATATTCCAAACAGTACCTGGATACCAAGCCTCTATAGATTCAAAGCTCCACTTTTCTGGCATAAAGATCGAAATGAAGGTATTACCCAGATTCTTGAAAGTGAAGACAAAATATTCATCAATAGAATTAAATTGCTTGATTTCTTCAATCAATGATAAAGAGAGAGTGCTATCTATAGCAGTAATACTCCATCTAGTTGGAACCAACTTTCTTCTAGCGCCTAATCCAAAAATTCCTGCGCTCAAGGATCGTTGAATCCGAGTGACTAAGACTCCATCGCGATAAAGATTCTGAATGGCATCTGATGCCTTAAGGTCTCTATCATAATAGGCCTTTTCGATTCGCCTATCTACCTTTATGTTTGAGGTAAAAAAATTTTTCAGGGGTGCCGAAGGACCAAGAGGTTGAGAATTCTCACTAAAGGTTAGTCGGCCTGTTGGTTTTTTAGTAAATTGAGCCTCTGAATCTATTGAGGAATTTGCCATTGCCAATTCTTGCATTGTTTCTAAGGTCTTTCCACCTTGGGAAACATCATGGATATTCGCTTGGATCTTTCCTCTAATTAATGCATACCGATAATCTACTATATCTTCTATTGACTTGCCTACCCATAGTTCTGGGGTATCTAGTATCTCTGTATTTCCGAAGTACGGGGGGATCATTGGACCAATATATACTTTAGGATATCCCATTCTCCCGACAAATATGGCAGGGGGAGTTGAACCTTGAACACTGTTGGATTGTGCTATTTTGGAATGTTTTGCCATAGCCTGAGCTTTAGCGAGCAGAGGGCAACGGGTTTTACCGCATAGCATCCTCCCACCTTTACATAAGAGACATTTAGACTTTTTTGAGGGTGTAAGCTTGTAAAGTCTTTTTTGGCCTGGCTTTCTTAGAGGTCTGAATTTCTTCAAGTTCTATAAGAACTAGTCTTTATTCCATGATATTTTAAAACTTTCGGGATTTAACTCTCTTAGTTATGCGCACTGCTAATTTTAAAAATTAGTCTTCCAATTCAAGCTCTTTAAGTTTTTTGATAGTTTCCAGCATTTCCTTTTTAATGATTTCGATTCTCTCATCGGGCTTTTCAGTTACGTCCATTTCTTCTTCTATCCTCGAAACTCCAATCGGGCCTGTGCTCTTAATCTTTGATGGATAAGCCTTTGTGGCTATTTTTCGTTCTTCAATAACGAATGTTAAAAGGCCCGAAATAAAGAATGCTATGAAGAATGAGCATGATAATATGAGAAAATGAATAGTAAAGCGATATAGTGTCATAATTATTGCAAACATTAGACTTACAATACTCAATAAGATGAGAATAATACCGAGCTTATTATTTGTGGACACAGGGATATCCTTCTAACTATTCAGAATCGTTACTAAATTTTTTAGTTTAATCTAAGCATACGAATGAAAAAATTTATGGAGTGTATTTAAATGGGTGCTTTGATCTCTCTTTATTCTCTAGTAATTCATCTACGGTTGGCCTGTTTTCTATGGCCTTCCTAATGGCGTGTCTTATGGCTTTATAATTATTTATGTAGATTCTTTTTCTATCAACAGCTGCTGGATGCACGAAGACATTTGCGATAATAATAATCTCATCAGCAATCTTTTCGGGCAGCATTCCATCACCAACGCTGTCCATCACACCTTTCGCAACAGCGGTCTGAGCTGGTCCATATACCATACTTGCTTGTCTCATACTCCTAATCGTGACTGTTGGAACGATCAAAGTAAGTGGTTTGACTGTGAGATTTGGTTCCAGAATCGCAATTAAAGGCTCGTGACCCGAGGTTGGTTTTGCTTTTGCTTTGGTAAATGCTTCTCCAACTGGCCCATCTTTCCTTCCCAGCATAAGATCTATATGAGCGATCTCGACACCTTGACCAACAAATGCCTCGCCAAATTTTATTTTGAAATCTTTGATCGTTTCAGGCGTGATGCCAATAGCAGCGAATCTTTGAGTTATGGACTTCTTATCGCCTACTTCGACCTTTATCGGCTTTAGTTTAATCTTTCCGATCTTTTCGAGTTCTATTCTGAGCTCCTCTGCATCCTCATAAGTAAGTTCTCCACCATATGTAAGCGGAAGTCTTACTTTACCAACATCGACGCCCATCATATTCAGAGCTGCCTTAGTTCCTACTGCTCCGCTTTTTACAATAATTCTACACATCTTTTGAACTTTATACTGTTCTTCTTGAGCTTTTTTAATATCTCCCTTTTTTACGAGTCTGTATACTTCAGCCCATTTATCTGGCATGAAGTTGGCACTGGCAAGTATGACTCCTGAACATCCAGCAGCTAGAGCCGGTAAGACTACTTCATCATGTCCACACAGCAAAGATATTTTAGGTCTGGTCTTCTCAAGGACCGCCATCATATTTTTCAGTTCTCCGCTGCTGTCCTTCAACCCAACTATATTGGGCAAGTCAGCCAAATCTTCAACCATTTGCCATGATAGATTCACGCCTGTTACTTGAGGGATGTTATAAAGAACGATCGGAAAATCTACCGATTCTGCTACAATCCTATAATGCTCGTAAATTCCCCTATCCGTAGGTTTATGATAGTACGGGGTAACTACTAAAGCAGCATCCGCCCCAGCATCCTTAGCATGTTTAGTCATCTCTATCGAAAGTCTTGTTGAGCTATGAGCGGTACCTGCTACAATTGGAGCTTTACCATCAGCTTGGTCAACGACTATCTCAACAACCTTCTTCCTTTCTCTCAATGACATGTTTTGAAATTCGCCCGTCGTTCCGCAAGGGGCTATGCCGGTTGCGCCATTTTCAATAACGTAATCCACTACTCCTCTAAGTTTCTCTTCATCAACACGCTTACCATCGTCCGTAAAAGGGGTAACTAAAGCGGGCATAATTCCTTCTGGCTTAAACATCTTTCATCATCTGGCTATACTTAATATATTTTTGTTGATTAAAAGAATTAGCGCGTTTTGTTATAAAGGCCGCATTCTTGAAATAACATATCCGAATAATATCCCAGCAACCAATCCACCAAAATGCGCGAATAAATTGACGTTTGCTCCCATAGTTAATATGAACATATAGAACGAATAAATCAACACGATAAAAATCGACTCCTTTATAGGAGCGTGAGCATAAGTTACACACGCGCCAAATAGACCAAAAAGAGCGCCAGAAGCTCCAGCTGAAACCATGTTTGGCCCACCTAGAAGACTTAGCAGACCTCCAGCTAATCCTGAGGAAAAGTAAACGAAGAGGAACTCTTTTTTGCTGAATAATTCTTCCCCTCTAACGCCATATATAAAAAGGAAGAGCATATTGCCCAATAAATGCACAAGATTAATATGAACGAACATTGAGGAAAAAAGTTGCCAATACCAACCTTTAACCACCAAAGAGTTAGACTGTCCTAAGAATGCGAGGACTTGATAATCCATAACAAGGAGGTTTTTGCTTAATATTGAAGTGGCAATGTATGCGATGAAATTTATAGCAATTAATACTTTAGTTATTAGGATGCTGTCTTGTCTTCCATTATAAGCCAACAATGATGCATCGCCCCAAGCGCGAGTCTATATCTTTCCTTGTTTTTTTACTGCTTCAGTGGCTTTTTTTACTTGCTCTGGATCTCCCAAATAATAATGCTTTATTGGTTTTATGTTTTCATCAAGTTCATATATAAGAGGAATTCCTGTCGGAATATGGAGGTTTATTACGTCCTCATTGGAAATGTTATCCAAGTATTTCACCAAAGCTCTTAGGCTGTTACCATGTGCCACCATGAGAACCTTCTTTCCATTTTTGATTTCAGGCGCGATATTCTCATGCCAATATGGCAATAAACGTTCACAAGTATCCCTCAAAGATTCAGTGAGTGGAAGATCCTTTTCGTCTAGATTCTTGTATTTTGGATCGTTTCCTGGGAATCGTTCATCAGTTCTTTCCAGCGCCGGTGGTCGAATATTATAGCTTCTCCTCCAAAGTAGAACCTGTTCTTCTCCAAACTTTCTTGCGGTTTCAGCTTTATTTAAGCCCTGCAATGCTCCATAATGGCGCTCGTTTAGTCGCCACGATCTTTTAACCAGAATCCACATTAGATCCATCTCATCCAGAACGATCCACAAAGTTCTGATCGATTTTTTCAGTAAGGAAGTGAAAGCTATATCAAAAGTGAATTTAGATTCTTTAAGAAGCTTTCCTGCATCATGTGCCTCAAAAATGCCTTTCTCAGTCAGATCAACGTCGGTCCAACCAGTAAAACGGTTTTCCTTATTCCATATACTTTCACCGTGTCTTAAAAGGACTAGTTGAATCATAATAAACAACCTCTGGTTCAATACGAGCCATAATAAGATGCAATCAAGAGTTGTAACTAACTCAAGAAACGATCTTCGCTACTTAAATTTTTTTAATAGTTTAGTTTGATTTAACGAACAAACTTTCGAAAGACGAAGATCAATACGATTAGCGACACCATAATTGTCATCAGAGAGACACTCGTACTCTCGTTCAGTGCCTTGTCATATTGATTCATTCCACTTAGAACGGTTAGGGCCGATGAATTAAGAATTGTTTCAGTAGTAGATGAGGTTCTAATCATGGTATCATTGGCGATTCCTTGAAGACGAGAAATGAGTTTTTCATTGTAAATAAGAAGCGTCATTGCAGTTGTCTCTGTATTGGCTGATCCTGTAGGTTCCCCTTGAGGCGTACTTAGGGTTGTTATTCCTCCATTTTTCTGTTGCTTGCTCCACAAAATCTCTTCAAGCTCATTATAAGTGGGCAGATCAGTTCCCGTGACTTTTGCGCCGTAGAGAAGTAACGCAAGTTTGAAATTCATACCGAACCCAATGTCTGATGGTGCGTTTCCTGGTTGTAGCTCCTTTTGGGTCACTCCATAGTCGACTAAACAGGTTCCATTCCACATACCGTAGACATCCATGACGATCTCCTGTGCTTTTCTGATATCTCCTTCATAGAATTTTGTCAGCGCTTCATAGATCATGCTATCTGCGAACTTATATCTAGGATCTGCAATGAGTCCATCATGGAGCCGGATTAAGATAACATATTCTTGGTGTTGCGCAACTATGATGTTCCTCGCATCCCGGTCAGGCCCAATAGGCTCACCTATTAAGGCTTCGAATTTGTTGCTCTTTGGAACTTGATGACTTTCTATAGTTTCTTTTATTCTAGTAGAGACCTCCGGTGCCCAAGGTTCGAGGGCGTAAGAAGCTACGAGGTTATCTGAGTAAAGCCAATAAGTTTGATAATATCTCCACCGATATTCTGGATAATCTACTCGCTTGAGCCAGTGAGTCCCCCGATCTTCACTTTCAAATATTAGGCCTAGTTCAGAGTCATAGTGTTCTAGAAGATAGCTGGCAGCGCGATTAATACGGGTAAGTTCTTCGTCGTTTATTCCGTTTACCTCATTTAGAGTAAATACAAAAGAGAGTACTAGTAAGATTAGAAAGATATTTTTCATAATTAATATCTATGAGGTTGAAATTTAATTATTTCTAGCGTGCGCCATAGTTTGTTTATTAAAAAGCGAATCGATCTATTATTTTCGAATATAGATGAATAGTAGAAGATTAAGTTGAAAAATTAATGGTCAAGCATAAACTCGCATTGCTTCCTGGAGATGGAATAGGAAAGGATGTTATGGATGCAGCAAAGATAGTTTTAGACTCTTTGCAACTCGATGCGGAATATTTTTATGGAGATATTGGCTGGGAGTTTTGGAAAAAAGAAGGGGATCCACTACCAGAAAGGACCTTCAACTTACTTAAGCGTACAAACGCTTGCCTGCTTGGGGCTATTACCTCTAAACCAATAGAAGAAGCGGAAAAAGAATTAAATTCTGAACTTAAAGGAACGGGGCTGACCTATTACAGCCCAATAGTAAAACTACGTCAGGAACTTAACTTGCACACCAATCTAAGACCCTGTAAAGGGTATGATGGAAATCCTCTGAATCATAAGGATGGAATAGATATAGTCGTTTTAAGGGAGAATACGGAAGGATTATACGCCGGAGTAGAATTTTTTCCCATCCCTAAAGAAATAATGATTGCGCTTCTGAAGAACAATCCAAATATGAAGAGATTTTCTAATAATCCACTAGATGAGATGGCCATATCGACTAGAATAATGACTAGAAAAGCATGCGAATCGATCTTAACTCAAGCATTCGAGTATGCGAAAAAAAGAGGGTATAAAAACGTAACCATCGTAGAAAAACCAAATATTCTAAGAGAGACAGGCGGACTCATGATTAGAGAGGGCAGAAAAGTGGCAAAAAAATTTCCAAACATTCAACTTTGGGAAAGAAATATTGACGCCATGTGTATGTGGTTGTTGAAGGATCCGTTGAGTTTCTCTGTTTTGGTTGCAGAGAATATGTTCGGCGACATCATATCTGACTTGTGTGCCCAATTAGTTGGCGGTTTGGGTTTTGTTCCAAGTGGGAACATTGGCGATAAATACGCTATATTCGAACCTATCCATGGTTCTGCTCCAAAGTATGCTGGGAAATATAGGGCCAATCCGATTGCAATTATACTCTCGGTCAGGATGATGCTGGAATATTTGGACGAAGAAGAATATGCGAATATGGTTGAGAAAGCAGTAGCCAAAGTAATAAAAGAAAAAAAAGTGAGGACTTACGACATGGGCGGAAATAATACAACTTTGGAAGTTGCAGATGAGATAGCCTTAAAAATCAAATCAATGATTAGAAAGTGATTAACTCAATTATCTTTGATACTAGTCTTGACTTTATGGCGACCAACCAACTCTTTGAATACTTCATTTAACTCTATCTTTTTCGATGCAAAAAGTACCAATATATGGAATATCAAATCTGTTGCTTCCGAGACTATTCTTAGCTTGGGTTCCTCTTTTGCTGCGTGAATTAGTTCCGTAGACTCCTCTCTGACCTTATCAATAACAGCGCCTTCACCTTCTCTCAACAACCGAGATGTGTAGGATTTTTCGTATGTCTTTTCCCTTCTCTCTTTTATTATCTCAAATACTCTCTCCAGAATTCTCGCGTCGGTAGCTTTCTCTTCGATCTTAACTATTGGATTATGAAAACAGCTCTCCTTCTCTGTGTGGCAGATGGGCCCTATTTGCTGTACTCTAAAGAGAATCGCATCATTGTCGCAATCCAAAATTGCGCTTTGCACAAGAGAATGGTGACCAGATTCTTCTCCTTTTTGCCAAATTCGGTTACGAGTCCTGCTCCAAAAATGAGTTTTTCCAGTAACTAATGTTAATCTTAAAGATTCTTCGTTCATGTATGCCTGCATCAACACCTTATCATTGCTAGCGTCTTGAATGATCGCAGGTAAAAGACCACCTCCTTTCTCAAAATCTACTTTTGAAATAAACTCCTCAACTTTTTCTTGATTCAAACGAAGAACCATTTTACATTTCCTCCTTCCTATAATCTGACACATATGCCTCTTTCTTTGAGGTATTCCTTCACTTTTTTTATAGGGTATATTGATCTATGAAATATTGATGCGGCAAGAGCGGCATCCGCTTTCCCTTCATTGAACGCGCGTAAAATATGTTCTGGGTTTCCAGCACCCCCACTAGCTATTATTGGAATATTCGTTAGTTCGCTCATTGCGCTAGTAAGAGGGATATCATATCCATCTTGGGTTCCATCGTAGTCCATGCTCGTTATGAGAATTTCTCCTGCACCCCGCCTTTCTACATCTTTTGCCCAAGATACAGCGTCGATGCCAGTAGGCGTCCTCCCTCCTTCAACATAGACTTCCCACCAACATTTGCCTTCAGGAGTGTTGATCATTTTTTTCCCCTTCAAATTCTCATTATAAACATATATTCGCTTAGCATCAATGGCAACTACTATACACTGTCTACCGAACATCTCAGAGCTTTCTTTCACTAGATTTGGATTTTTTACGGCTCCCGTATTTATTGATACTTTATCTGCTCCAGAAGCGAGAACTTCTCTTATCCCAGCCATATCCCTAAATCCACCACCAACCGTGAATGGGATAAATAGCGTGTCCGCGGTCCTCTTTACCACATCTAATAAGATCTTTCTCTTCTCATAAGAAGCAGTTATGTCTAAGAATACAACTTCGTCGGCTCCTTGCTCATCATAAAATCTTGCTAACTCGCTTGGATCTCCCTCTTCTTTCAAATTCTTGAACCGAATACCCTTTACTACTTTCCCATCTTTTACATCCAAACAGGGGATTATTCTTTTCGAAAGCATTCTTCTAGTGCCTCATTGCTTCTTGCAGGCTGACCTTTCCTTCATAAAGGGCCTTTCCTATTATCACGCCATCGATGTTAAGCCTGGCTAAATTCCTTACATCCTTCATATCACTTATCCCGCCTGAGGCTATCACGGGTATGCCTATATTTTTGGATAGTTTGGCTACCTCATTCAACGACGCTCCGCTCAATGTGCCGTCAACATCGACACACGTAAGAATTATTCCACCCACGCCTAACTGCTCCAGTTTATTAGCCAGACTCATATAGTCCATGTGTGATTTTTCCTTCCATCCATGATATGCTGGAACTCCTTCTTTAAGATCAATAGCTGCCATAATTTTTTGAGATCCAAATTTTTGGGTTGCCCTCTCTACGATTTCTGGTTTTTTAATGCAAACCGTGCCAAGTACGACCCTAAAAGCTCCCAGTTTCAGCATCTTTTCGATACTTTCTAGGCTTCTAATTCCACCGGCAACTTGGACTCTTATGGGCATATTTTTGACAATTCTCTTTATCGCGTTAGTATTTTCGCCCGTCATCATCGCAGCATCAAGATCAACCAAGTGAATCATTCTAGCTCCTTGTTCTAAGAAATGCTCAGCAGCTTTCAACGGATCTTCATAATACACCTTTTTCCTTCTAGGATCTCCTTGAATAAGCCTAACACATTTCCCTTCCATTAAATCGACAGCAGGAATAATCATCATTCTGAAAAGACTACCTTCTTACTATATTGACAAAATTTTTTAAAATAGTTAATCCAGTTTCCCCACTTTTCTCGGGATGAAATTGAGTAGCATAAATATTCTTGTACGCGATCACTGATGGAAATTTGCATCCATACTCGGTATATGAGAGAAAAATATCGTTGTCTTCAGGTTTTGCGACATAAGAATGAACGAAGTACATATAGGAACCATCTTTAACTTCGTTTAGCACAAAGCTTGGCTTAACTATATTTATGGTATTCCATCCAATATGAGGCAACTTAACTTTTCCAGCTATTCTAACAACATTGCCAGAGATCAGATCTAGTCCCTTGACATTTCCGCCTTCTTGACTCATTGTAAAAAGGAGTTGCAATCCCAAACAGATGCCCAGAATAGGCTTTCCAGCGTCAACCGAATCTTTGATAGCATCGGCTAGTGGAGAAATATTCTTTTTGGCTTCTTTGAAGGCCCCGACTCCCGGTAGAACTATAGCATCTCCATCAGGCAAAGTTCGCTGGCTAGCGACTATCTCAACCTTGGCTCCTGCTTTCTCGATTCCTTTTTTCCCACTTCTTAAATTGCCAACTCCGTAATTTATCAGCAAAATTTTTGGCATATACTATTAGATTACCCCTTTAGTGCTAGGAATACCTTTCATTCTGGGATCTATCGTGCAAGCTTCTCGGAGTGCTAAAGCCAAGGCCTTTATGATAGTTTCGAACTTATGGTGGTCATTCGATCCGTATAGAAGTTCCAAATGGATATTCGACTTTGAGGCTTGTGCCAAGGATTCGAAGAAATGTGGTATATTTTCGACATTTAAGTCTTCTATTTCCTTGGTTTCAAAGGGAATGTTCAAGTGAGAGTAAGGCCTACCGCCTAGATCAACCACAGCTCTTGCAAGAGAATCATCCATAACTACATATGCTGATCCGAATCTCCTAATTCCATTTTTATCTCCAAGCGCTTTATCTAAGGCCTCTCCTAGAGTCAATGCGATATCTTCAATAAGATGATGTTTCAAATCTCCAGCAGCTTCGATCTCTAGGTCAAATAATGAATGCTTGGAAAGAGAAGATAGCATGTGGCTTAGGAATCTATTATCTGTCTTAATTTTCGAGAATCCTTTTCCATCAACATTCAGCTTGATTTTGATTGAGACTTCCTGCGTATCCCTCTTAACTTCACTAACCCTCAAAATTGTTACCTTCAATCGACTAATTTGGATAGAATGTTGCTTATATCCCTAATGTTTACGATATCATGTCCATTATAGGATAAGCAACTTCCAGATAATTAAGCCCACTCGCTGCTAAATTATTAATTAAATGAAGCGCGTGCTTCAATTTTCATTTTTTAGAATATTTCTAAGAATGTATATAAATTTGTCATTTAATTCGCGAGTAGCAATCGTCACTCTTAAACAATTATCCAATAATGGAATGTGTCCTCTATCTTTGACAATTATGCCTTTTTCTATTAACCTTGCCCTAACCTCAGAGGACTTAACTTCCCTTTTATTTATTCTGAAAAGTATGAAATTCGCATTGGAAGGATAAACCTTCAATCCATCAATACTTTCAAGCTTTTCAATCAATCGATTTCGTTCAATCTTCAGATTCTCAATTTTTTCTTTAAAATAATCGTATTTACGAAGAACCAATACTGCGACTTGTTGTGCGACTGAATTTACATTGAAAGGATGAACAGATTTCTTTAGGACTTTGACTATTTCCTCATTTGCGAGAAGATATCCTATCCTGACTCCTGCGAGTCCATAAGCCTTAGAGAATGATCTCAGAACTAACAAATTGTCAAAGTCATTTATCCATTTGTAAACGGAATAATCACCAAAATCCACGTAAGTCTCATCAATTATCACTAGGTCGTCGAAGTTTGATAAGATCTCTCTAATCTCTTCTGCCTTAAACTGATTTCCCGTTGGACTATTTGGCGAACATATAAACAAAAGCTTAGCTTTATTCTTACAAGTTCTGAGAATTGCTTCAACATCCAGTTCAAAATTTTCTTTAAGTAATATTGGTAATTTGACTCCATTATAAAGTTCGACATAATACGAATATATTAGGAAGGATGGCTCAAGTATTCCCACTTTTGTACCTTCATTTATGAATACTCTGGATACCCTATCTAAAACATCGTCTAATCCATTTCCAATAAAAATCTTCGATTCCTCTATGCCTAGAAAGTCTGAAATTGCCTTTACGGCGGCCCCTCCATGTGGTTCCGGATAGATCCTCGGGTCCAAGTCTCGTAAAGCTTTTTCTAAAAGGCTCATTACCTCATTACGATCAATGAACAGGTTCTCATTCAGGCTCATTCTCGATAATTTCTTAAGATCCTTTGGAAAATCAGCACCAAGGCCATATGGAGCGATATCCAGAATGTGCTTTCGAACGTACTTTTCAATTTTCATGATTTAACGCTTTCTCCTGGCAATAATTGATTTCGCATGACCATCAAGTCTTTCCAATTCTGCCAAAGCGATCGTAGACTCGGCCAATTTTTTCAAGCCTTTTGAAGAACATTCCACCACATTCATTGTCTTAATAAAATCGAGGATTGAAAGACCTGAGTGAATTCTAGCCCATCCTCCAGTTGGTAGAACGTGATTAGTTCCAGCGGCATAATCTCCAATGGCTACTGGCGAGTATTCGCCTAGGAATATTGCTCCAGCATTTTCCACTTCCTTAAGTAGCCTGTGAGGATTTCGAGTAAATATCTCAAGGTGTTCTGGTGCTATCTCATTTGCCAAATCTGTCGCCTCTTTCAAGTCATCGATTATGACTATGAATCCATTATTACCTAAAGAATTCTCAACGATCTTTTTTCGAGAAAGAGTCTTTTTCTGCATCTCTAGTTCGCTAATTACTTTGTCTACAAACTTCCTCGATGTTGTTAAAAGAATAACTAAAGATTCTGGATCATGTTCTGCTTGGGCGAGCATATCTGAAGCTATATAATTCGGATTCGCCTTTTCGTCAGCGATAATTAATATCTCTGAAGGCCCAGCCGGAAGATCAATGGCTACATCACAGCTGACCATCAGTTTGGCAGCGGTTACATAGACGTTTCCTGGTCCAACAATTTTATCTACGGAAGGAATTGTCTCTGTACCATAGGCCATAGCCGAGATAGCTTGTGCACCTCCTATTCGAAAAATTTCATTTACTCCTGCTAAATCCGAGGCAACTAATATTCCAGGATCAACCTTGCCATCTTCCAAAGGAGGTGTACAAGACATTATTTTTTTTACACCGGCAACTCTGGCCGGTATAGCGCACATTAATACAGATGATGGGTACGGATTTCTTCCACCCGGAGTGTATATTCCAACAGATTTGATCGGCCTAACAATTTGGCCTAATAAGATGCCATCCATCTGTTCTTCGAATTCCAGCTTACTCTTTTGAACTTTGTGAAATTTGTAGATATTGCTTGATGCTTTTTTAATCGCGTGCAGCTGGCTCTTACTTATTTTTTCATAAGCTTCTTCTATTTCTTCGGACCGGACCATTAAGTCGTTTTGATTTAGATAAACTTTATCGAACTTTTCCATGTATTTTAGAATAGACTTATCCCCGCCAGCTCTGACATCTTTTATGATCTTTTCGACCAAATTTAGAACAGACGGCGGGTATCTCGCACGTCTTTTGGTCAGTTTCTTAAGAAATTTCTTTTTGAAATCTTTGCTAATCAAAATATTCAAAAATCTTTACCTTCTCATAGGTAGATAAAATTGGTATGCACGATATAATCAAGGATTCAATTGCAATTTTACCGTAATTATAGCCTTCGTTATCAGAAATTGTTCCTTTCTCGATAGATGTAGACAAGTTGAAGGGATAAACATAAGAGGAATTTCTTATTGGCTGCCAGTTTGGGCGCCAATCTATACCTCTCGGCTGAAATATTGGAGACATAGTATTAGTCAACTTACCCTGCTCTGTCCCATCAGTATTCATTAAATAAACCTGCCAGCCCACTAATGGATATCTAGAGGTATTGAAACGAATGAATGCGATCTTTGAACCATCAGGAGACCAAGCAGGGCACACGTCTTCCTTTTCATGAGTTAATTGAACCAGCCCCATACCGTCATAATCCATAACAAAAATCTCGTTATATCCATTCCTATTACTAGTAAATGCGATCTTCTTCCCATCAGGGGACCACGTTGGATTCCAATCATCCATTTGATTGCTGGTTAGTTTCCGTATGTTCGAGCCATCAGCGTTCATAATATAAATCTCCTGGTCCGCATCTTTATTGCTGTTGAAAGCTATCCTTGACCCGTCAGGTGACCAAGTTGGATCCTCAGCATCCCTCATGTCGAATGTCAATTGTATCACATTTGTTCCGTCAGGATTCATTATGAAAATCTCTCGGTCTAGATCTGGATCAACGCTGATAAATACAATTTTAGAACCATCAGGAGACCAAGCTGGCTTGCCATCAAATTCCGTATTGAAAGTCAGCTGAGTTCTGCCTGATCCATCGGCACTCATCACGAAGATCTCAGGATCGTAATCGTCCCATCCCGTGAAGACGATTTTAGATCCATCCGGACTCCAAGACGGTTCACCATCCTTTTTTCCAAAAGCAAGTTGAGTAACATCTGTACCGTCTGGGTTCATCGAATAAATCTGCCAGCTACCATCTCGGTTACTATGGAATGCTATTCTGCCATTGAATCCGGGAAAAGTTGCCAAAACAGGTTGAGTCATTAAACAATTTATTCCTATATTGAACAACAAAGATGCAGTAATAATAACGATAACAAAGAGTTTCGTTATCCTCTTTGTATTATAAGCCCGTTTTCTGTTGAGCTTACTGGAATTCGTTCCTAAATTACCTCCAAAAAAGTTAAGAGTGAGAAATACAGAACTCGCCTAACCAATTCTTTTTCTTCTGCTTAATAAATATAATTTTCGATTGAATTCTTTATTGGAAGGTAGAAAATTTATGAGTAATAAAGTAAAATATCTAATGGCATGGTGGTAATCTAGAGCATGGCTAAATGCGAAGTTTGCGGAATAGATGTTGATCTCCCTTTTGTTTGCAGTTATTGTGAAAAATCATTTTGCGTGAACCACAGGTTACCTGAAGCACACAGTTGCCCGAATCTCATCTTTGCCAAGCCTCCTACTCGATCCGGAAGAGAGTCGTTGTCTCATGAAGAAAAGGCTCCAAGACAGATATTTCCCCAGCCTGCGCTGAGTTCAGAATTACAACAGCTAACAATAGCTTGGCTTGTTTTGAGCTTTTGTTTTTCTGTCCGTTACCTTTTCTATGCACGTACAAGTTTTCCCCTCATGTTTCTCGTTTCATTGGGAACTCTTGGTTTAGGATTCGTAGGACACGAATTCGCACATAGACATTTGGCGCGTTTGTATGGATGTTGGGCAGAGTTTAGATTGTGGCCGATAGGCCTAGTTATGGCTCTTATATTCGCCCTAGTATCTGGCGGCAACATAATCTTTGCTGCTCCTGGAGCTGTTTACATTGTCCCAAGAAGATTTGGTTTTGGCCACGAAATTGGAAAGAGAGAAAATGGTATAATCTCTCTTTCAGGTCCATTAACGAATATAATGGTCGCCGTATTTTTCTTAATGATAAGAGAACTGGGCGGTCTTTTTAGCCTTGTAGGGGAAACTGGATATTTTGTAAATCTTTGGCTCGCTGCTTTTAACTTGATTCCATTCGGAATGATGGATGGCCGAAAAGTGTTTGCTTGGAATCCAATAATATGGGCAATAATTGCAATTCCAGCATGGCTAGCGATTTTCTTTTTCCCGCTTTGATCGCTAAGAATATTTTTTTAATAAAAACTATGTTATTATTTTATGCTCGTCGATGACGATATGAAACAGTTGAAATATCATCAATGTTATACCAATTACTCGCCGAGACGAGCTTTTTAGAAAGGATCTGGACCATTCCAAAAGGATAGATCACTGATGAAATCTAGAAATAACGACATTACTGGAACTGAAGAAGGTAAGATAAGAGCAGCTTTTCTAGGACCAAAGGGAACTTTCTGCGAACAAGCAGCTTTGACTTTTTTTGAAGGAAAGAATGTTTCGCTCATTAACTGCAAAGGAATTAATGATATTTTTGAATTGGTCGAGGATGGAAATGTCGATTATGGAGTTGTTCCTATCGAAAATTCAACTGAAGGTTCAGTGAACATAGCATTAGATTTACTCCTTGAATCAAAAATCTTCATCTCTGGCGAGGTAGAAGAACGCATCACCCACAATCTGATAGCAAGATCAGGAATTGACTTTGCTGACATCGAAATAGTCATTTCACATCCACAGGCAATAGCCCAATGCAGGGTCTTTCTGGATAAATATCTTCCAAATGTCCAGATAAAAGAGGCCGACAGTACTGCTGCAGCAGTAAAAGTTTTAGAAAATATGGATAAAGCAGCAGCCATAGCAAGCGAACTGGCCGCAAAAACCTATGGCACGAATATATTAAAGGAAGGAATTGAAGACAACCCGAATAACTTCACGAGATTCCTCGTATTAGCAAAAAAAGATAGTAATCCAACGGGCGCCGATAGAACTTCTATATTATTCTCTGTACAACATATTCCAGGAGCCTTAAATAAGGCTCTAGAAGTTTTTGCTAGAAGAAGAATCAACCTAACAAAAATCGAATCTAGACCAACAAAAGACAAGCCATGGGAATATATCTTTTTCTGCGATTTTGAAGGACATAGAACCGATAAGAAGTTGAGTGAAGCTTTAGAAGAGCTAGAAAATTCTACAATTTTTTTGAAAATTCTTGGCTCCTACCCAAAATTTTCTTCGAAAGGATAGGATACGCGCTAAGGGCATCATTTCAAAATATGGGAGCGGAAGACGCCTAATAATTTCGATGGATCTTTTGAATATAGCCGTATGATCTCTCCTCTCCTTTTATGCAATATCGAAACAAATTTCCTTCTCTCATTCAAACTTGCTCTGTAGTCCTTCTTGATAGGCATCATTTTGCGTCCATCACAATCGATGCCATGCTTCATTACTCGATAATGGCTTGGAGTGACAAGAATTGGAGCGGGTATAACTAGGACTACGGCTATTAAGAAAATGATTGCGGAAACCAGTATGCCAAGCGCTAGGGCCATTCCTAATATAAAAAAAATCTCAAGCACAAATATAGCGATCGTTCTAAAGATCCTTCTTCCTTTATCTGCAGATTTTAGGTCACTCACTTCTTCCTCATAGAGGATCTCTCTATCTTTCTCCATCTTGGACCACACACATTCTATACAATTCTAAATACGATCTTATAAATAGATTAGAGAGCCGCAGATATTTAATACATACAAGTGAATTTTCTAAATTCCTTTTTTATCGATGCAAGCATCGCTCTTGATTCATATCTGCAAAAACGTTATGCCTGCATTCCAAAGTCTTATATTCAAAAGAGAAACTTTTTAAGCCATTCTCATCCTTTTAGAAAAACAAAAATAGAGCGCGCTAGACATAAAATCTGAAACAATATAAGAACAGCTGGGCCTGAGGAAAATCTGTTGGCTAGATTATACGTTAGCAAGAGGGGAAGATCGGGTTCAACTAGACCAATTAGCAAAAAGACTCCTTCGTGGTGTAAATATCAACCGGAAGAAGTTGAGTCATTAATTGTAAAATTGGCAAAGCAAGGAAATAATCCAAGTACAATTGGAGCAATTTTAAGAGATCAGCATGGAATCCCCCTGGTCAAGCCCATCACAGATAAAAGCATTACTGAAATTCTGAATAAATCTGGTCTCGAAATGAAGATACCAGAAGATTTAGATGCCTTATTGAGAAAGGCCAGTAGAATGAGAAAGCATCTTGAAAAGAATAGACAGGATTCTTCCAATAAGCGCGCTATAACTCTAGTCGAGTCAAAAATACATAGATTGGTCGAATACTATAAAAAGAAGGGAAAGCTTCCAGAAGATTGGAAGTATGTTCCTTCAGTCGCATCTGTTGTATAAGCTTATGTTGGATAATAATGCTAACCGATAACCAACAATCCTTTTTATCTGGTGCTTCAGAAGCTGCAAAAATAATCTCTGATGAGATTGAAAAGAGCGCACAGATACTCATAGTATCTCATTTTGATGCTGATGGCATTGCAGCTGCTGCAATACTTAGCAAGGCGTTAATTAGAAAGGATGCATCGATTCAAACGAGAATAATAAACAAGCTAAATGATAGTGTTCTAGAAGAGCTATCGAGAACAAGCGCGAATTTTTTAATTTTTTCCGATATTGGAAGCGGATACCTGAACATATTGCCTAAGGCCATCAGTCAACGTAAGGCCATAGTACTCGATCATCATCAATTCACCCCCAATATTGAGATTCCGGAAAATGTCTTTAACGTAAATCCGCACCTTTTTGAACTCGATGGTACTATTGAAATAAGCGGCTCAGGACTCTCATATTTTGTTGCCAAGTCGATAGATGAAAAAAATGTAGATCTATCACCACTTGCTATTGTAGGCGCATTAGGAGATATTCAAGATAAGGGCGAAAACCATAGCCTATTTAGTCTTAATGGACAGATAGTTAAAGAAGGGATAGAGGCAGGATCTATTAAAGTCGAGACAGACTTGGCCTTTTTCGGTAGAGAGACCCGACCGATACATAAGGCTATTGCGTACACTACTAATCCGTTTCTTCCTGGACTTAGCGGCGAGGAAGACAAGTGCTTTGCTCTTCTAAAATCTGCAGGAATTCCTGTAAGAGATGGAGATAGATGGCGTAGTTTGGCTGAACTATCACAAGAAGAGAAGCAAAAGCTACTTTCTAAGATGATAGAGTATCTCTCATCCATAGGATTTTCAGGAAATATTGCTCGGAACCTGATCGGCACAGTCTATACTCTACTGAAGGAAGAAAAGTGGACTCCGAGCAGAGATGCCCGAGAATATGGATCTCTATTAAATGCTTGTGGAAGAATGGGGAAACAGTCTTTAGTCCTTGCATTCTGCTTAGGAGAAAGAGGCCAGATCGTTGAAGAGATCCAAGATATACTTAATGAGTATAGAAGAACGTTAGCCAATTACATGAATTTGTTGACGCAAAGCAAAGAGAAAATTGATGACAGAGGCAAGGTGTTTATTGTACATGGCGAAGATCTTATAAATGAGAATATGACGGGAGCAGTTTCTACGATTCTATCCATGACTCACCAGAATACGGAGAAAGTGACATTGGTCATAACAAAGACTGAAGAGGGAAAATTGAGAATCTCAGGAAGAGCGTCCAGCTTAATTCTAAAGAAGGGAGTAAATCTTGGGAAGACTATGCAGAATTTGGCTGAAAAATTCGCTGGAATTGGGGGAGGGCATGATATAGCTGCTGGAGCAGAAATCACCCCTGAGGAGAAATCTATTTTCTTAGACGAATTCAATAAAATAATATTGGAGCAAGCAGGTAGTCCTTAATTGAAAATAGAAATCGCCATAGATTATGGAAATGATAGGATAGCTAATGCCATAGCAAAGGCTTTAATACCAGACGATAGGAGCGCTCCTCCTCATCTGAAGATCAGAACATGGAACGAAAAAGGAAAGTTAAAAAGTAAAATAGAATGCAAAGGCAAGTTTGAAACTTTTATAGCAACCGTTGATGACATACTTTCCTCTATACAAGCTGGCGAGAAAGCTATAGAAGAGTTCAAGAAGTGATTATAATGAAGATAGAGGCAGAAATATCTGCAGAGAGTACATTTACCTTCAGTAAAGATCTCAACATTGCTAAGGAAGACTTGCAGAACGTTATCGAAGAGGCAAACAGAACTGTCTTATTGAGAGGTTTGCCTAAGGATCATGAAGGCGAGGGCGCAAGGATCATTAGATGGAGTATAAAAGATAACGAGCTCATAGTCAGCATAGAATCCGGGATGTTTGTCAGAGCTTATGTAGCAATTCTAAGGCTAAAAAAGCTACTATCGTCTGAATTAGGTAAGAAGTATAAATTCGGAATAAGAAAAGTAATTGCAACTAGCGTATCATTCAGGATTCCCTTAATCGCTGAGATCTCTAAGAGGGTCTTGGAAGAAATAGAATATTCTTCCTTCGTTAAATCCATGAAGTTAGAAAACAGCTACTTATTGGTCACATTAAATGAGATGAAGGAACATGATTTAAAGCGCAATGTTCCCGATAGGATTTTTAAAGAAATAAGAGAGGTTATCGAAAAAGAGGAAGAACGTCCTGAGGATAAAGAGATATTACCAATTGTCAAGAAGTCAAATCAGAAAAGAGTAAAATTTGCTAAAGAACCAATGGAAGTAGCTCTAAGAATAGGATGGGTAAAAGAATTCCCAGGCAGAGGTCAATGGATATATACGACGCCCTACGCCCAGATATTCGAAATAATCAAGGAAGTTCTCATAGAAGAAGTTGCGAAGAAACTGGATTTCCAACCATTTATGTTGCCTAAAGTCATCCCGCTTGAAGTTATGAAGAAAATGCCTGGATACCTAGAAGACATCCCTGAGGGGATGTATTATGTCTTCCCACCACCGAGGGATCCAAATGCATTCAAGGAGTTTAAGGAAAAAGTGAGGATAACCAAAGATGTCCCATCTGAGGAACTTAAAAAAGCTCTGAAAAATCCTGATTACGTCCTCGCCCCTGCACAATGTGAGCCATTTTGGCAATTCTACGGAGGAGAAATTTTGGATATAAATCGGCTTCCATATAAGCTCTATGATTGCTCTGGATGGACTTATCGATGGGAAGGTGGCGGAGTTGAAGGGATGGTAAGATTACACGAATTTCAGAGGATAGAGCTCACCTACATCGGAAGTCCAGATGAGGTCGTTCAGGTCAGAGATAGCGTTCTAGAAGAATGTACTAGGACTGCTGATAAGATATTGGACATGGAATGGAGAATAACCGCAGCCATTCCCTTTTGGGCTAAGGAAGGCAGCGTGGATTTTGATGTTAGTGATAGTAAGAACATTGCAGCGTATGACTTGGAGATTTATCTGCCATATAGAGGGGATAGAGAAAAAAGCGAGTGGTTAGAGATAGCCGGATGTTTTGTGCATCAATTGAAATTTGTAAAAAGCTTCAAAATCAAGGAAATAAAGAAAAGAGATATCTGGACTGGATGTACGGGCCTAGGGGTTACCAGATGGGTTGCTGCTTTTCTCTCAACACATGGATTCGACGTAGAAACTTGGCCTATGGCAATCAAAAAGAGATTCGATACGAATTATAAGCCAGTTAAAACAATAAGCTGGCCACACGAAAGAGATTGATGCGTGTTTGACTTAAGTCCTCCGATGGAAGAGAACCTTTTTTAACTTCGAATAAACATTTTAAGGCAATATTTACCCAAGCAGAATAATGAAAAGTTGGAGACTATGCTTTGTCTAGACCCTCTGGAAGAAGAATAAGAGATACATGGCGACAGAAGGAATGGTATGATATTTACACACCGTCCTACTTTGGCGAGATCAACGTTGCAAGTATTCCATGCGCCGATCCCAAAAATCTGATAGGAAGAGTTGTAGAGAATACTCTTTTCGATATTACCAACGATTTCTCACACCAATCAATTAAACTTCATTTCCTTGTCATCAAAGTTGATGGGAAGAAGGCCACAACCATACTTAAAGGTCATGAATATTCTGCAGATTACCTCAGAAGCTTAGTAAGAAGAGGAACAAGCAGGATAGACTGCATTCACGCAGTGAAGACAAAAGATAGTTTCACTACTCGTATTTCTTTAGTTGCTTTTACACGAAATAGGATAAAATCATCTCAAGTAGTCGCCATCAGAGCAATAATGAGAGACATGATCGCAGATAAGGCTAAAAACTTGAATTATGAGCAGCTTTGCCATGAGATGGTCCTTGGCAGCGCTGCTAAAGCAGGAGTAGGCTCTGATGTTTACAATTTAGCAAAAAAGGTAACTCAATTGAGGCATGTTGGCATAAGAAAGTCAAAATTAATAAGCTTCCCGACACACGTAATGACAGAACCTAAAAGAAAAGTCAAAAAAGCTACGCCGAAAGCGACTCAATAGAACGTTTGATTTTTCAAAATCATTATTACTCCTATTAGCGGCCAGTAGCGTTTGTCATATTTCGATTATCGATTTTTTTGAATCGTATTCTGAATTTAGGAAAATTAAAATAATTTCCACAGAATCCTAGAAATTGATAAAAAACTCTACTTTTTTGGGCGGCTTCTCAGAATTGAACAAAGAAAAAACCAATTCGATTAGTTCAAAGGAACGTATATTAGTGACTAAAGAGGCCGCTAAATTACTATACAGAGGCTCGGTTGAGGAGTTTAAACAAGCGAAAATTATGGCCAGCAAGAACCTAGGTTTAGAAAGATTTCCAAGCAATTATGAAATCGCGTTAGAAATTGATAAGATCGCTGATGAAATAGAAGGAGATTCTAGAAAAGAACTGATCACCGAAAAGAGAAAGATAGCCCTAGAATTGATGAGTGCGCTTAAAAAATTCAATCCAATACTTACAGGAAGTGTCTGGCGCGGCACCGCCAGAAAAGGGAGCGATATAGACATAATAGTCTATGCGTCCAAACCAAGTGAAATAATCGATATTTTGGAATCGAATAACTACAAGGTAAACGAGAAGAGATGGATCAAAGTTGATTTCAACAACCAAAAAAAATCTTTCTTCAATATTAAATTGTTAATCGACAAGAATGAAGAGGCGGAAATAACTGTGAGAGGACCAGAGGATCTAGGCATCGTTGAAAAATGCGAGATATACGGTGATTCTAGAAAAGGCCTGTCAATCGTACAATTAAAAAATGTATTAAAAAAGGATGTTTTGAAGAAATTTATTCCTTCCTCGAAGCGCACACGCATCTGCATATCGTAATGAGTGTTAAGAGAGGTCCCACTACATAAACCACCATAAATAACATCATGCCGAACAGAAATGCAACCATTGATGCAAGTGTTGTATTGAAAATCGCAAAAATATCATAGATACGCGCGATTACATGAAATATCCAAACAAGGGGCAAGAGAAGATAATGAAATATCGACTGAAGAGAATTGTGTGAGGCGATAAATTGCGCCAAGGGCGGCGACCATAAATAATAGAAACTGTTCCAGCCTTCTATTAATGATCTCCCCACAGGATTTGATCCTATCATGTTATCTCTGACATGCCGCATGTAGACTGCTTCATGAGCTATCTCGCTTCCATAGGTTGCGGTAACAATGACGCATCTAGATGGAGTTAATGAGACTACCAGTGTCGCGACCTTTGAGTGTGATAGATCTCCGCTGGTTCCAGTAATATTAATCGAGTAAGTTCCATCACCAACTGAAGAAGGAATACTTATTGTGAGGGTTGATTTTACTCTACCATCTGCAGGGCATACTACTGATCGTGGACTGAATGTTCCGGATATCCCTTCCGGCCAATAAGGGACCGATAATGAAACGCATGAATCAAAACCATGCAATGAGGTTATTGTGACCTCATAGGCAGCTGTTGAATTATTTCGAACAGAACGGGTTTGAGGAGTGATTGAAATACTAAAGTCAGGGGCAGGTGGAGAAGGAGGTGGTGTTGGTTCCTCAGATTCTATCACTATAGAGATATTCCTCGAATCCTTTAGATTTCCACAACTTCCTGTTAATTTTAGATCATATGTGCCTGGTAAAGTAGAATCTTCGATGTCTAAAAATAAATTGAATGGCGCATGACCATTTGGCGGAGGAATAATGAAATTTGGAACCAGAGTGGCCGTAATCCCAGATGGGATATTTGTCACAGCAAAGTTCACAATTGAACTAAATTCCTCTACAGATCGAACATTTATAGTCAAAGTTAATTTAGAAGGAGGTTCAACCGTCTCTTCCATCGAAACAGGATCCAAGTAAAAATTGCCAATGGGCACTGGGTGCCAATCTGGATATCCATCGTCAGCAGTATTTTCTGTTAAAGGCGTCTTATGAGAACCATCAGCATCCATTACAAATAATTCCCAATCACCAAAGGTAGGATCTCTATAGAATAAGATCTTGGTTCCATCTGGAGAGCAAATAGGTCCCATATCATCGGTATCGTAGTCAGTACGTGGGGTTATCCTAATGATGTTTGAACCATCAGTGTTTATCGCATATATCTCCTTATCGCCAATAGGAGTGCCTACAAAGACAATTCTGGATCCGTCAGGACACCAGTCTGGCCAACCGTCATCAATTGCATTATCCGTCAATTGCGTTACATCTGAGCCATCAGTATTCATAATAAAAATCTCAAAATCGCCTTCTTGATTCAGATCATTATTTTCTCTATTACTGGCGAATGCAATCCTGGATCCGTCTGGTGACAAAACGGGCCAGAGATCGGAGGCGTCATTGTGAGTAAGTTGCGTTACTCCAAAACCATCAACATTCATAATGAAAATTTCATAATAGCCTGTCCGGTTGCTATTGAATATGATTTCAGATCCATCTGGTGACCAAGCCGGCCAGAAATCCCATGCATTGTTTGAGGTTAATTGAGTTTTGCCTGTTCCATCAGCACTCATTATAAAAATCTCATGGTCACCGTCTTGGTCACTCGCATATGCAATTTTGGATCCGTCTGGTGACCAAGATGGTGCCAAATCATCATTCTGATTGTCGGTTAGTCTAGTCTGGCTCGTTCCATCAGCATTCATAGCGAATAATTCCCAATCGCCATCCCGATCGCTTGCGAATACTATGTTGCCATTAGCGCCAGGGAAAGAAGCAAAAACATATTGTTGTGAAAGTATAATCGAGCAAAGGATTAGGGTTATGGTCAAAATCAATGCAAAAGGCAGTTGGCTATTTCTAGCTTTTCCAAAAGGATTTATTCGTCTTTTGATCTCTATCGATCTCATTCGCTTAATTACCTTACAAGAATAAATCCAATCCTAGGGTTTGTTCAATTTACTATATTAAATTTTAATATTTTCGCCTTCTTTAACATTATTAGACTTTCGATTTTGTTATTTTTAATCGCTATTCGACCTTTTCCATAACCAGAGTAAGCACGCTAGTTATTTATTCCCTAATCGATAAGTATTAAATAGAATAATTAGGTGTTCAGAATTATTGGGCAATCTATTTGGAACTTCGGGCATACGCGGCATCTCTAATAAAGATTTCACTCCTGAACTCGTAATGAAAGTGGGCCAGGCTACTGTTACTGAAAACGGAGGAGGAGAGGTTTTACTAGCTCATGATACAAGGACTACGAGCCAGATGTTCCTAAATGCGATTACGGCCGGCATGCTATCCTGCGGAGCAGAAATCAAGATCTTAGGACTGGCAACGACGCCATGCATTGCCTACTTGACCAAAACATTGAATGCGAAATTCGGAGTCATGCTCACGGCAAGTCATAACCCCCCTGAATATGGCGGAATTAAGCTTTTTGATAAAAGCGGTATGGCCTACGATGAAATTCGCGAAAATAGAATTGAAGAAATAATCAATTCGAAGAAGTTCCGATATGCAAATTGGAATGAGATTAAGACGTCTTCAAAATGCGAAGAAGAGATAGAGAGATACATAGAGCTTATTTCAAATTCAGTGACGTTCGATAGAGAATGGAAATTGGGAGTAGATTTTGGAAATGGAGCTTCCTGTGGGATCGCTCCGGAGATTTTTCGGAGATTAAATGTGAAATTGGTCTCGATTAATGCGCAACCTGATGGATCGTTTCCAGGTAGACCTTCTGAACCGATTCAAGAATCATTAAGAGAATTGAGCAGCATAGTAAAAGATCTTAAACTTGATGCTGGATTTGCATATGATGGCGATGCGGATAGAATGGCCTTTATTGATGAAAAGGGAAATTTTCTTTCAATGGATAGAGCTTTAACCGCGTACGCAAGCTATTTGGTCGAGAAAGAAAGAGGAGTTGTCGTGGTTCCAATAAATACATCAATATCTGTAGACGAAGCGATTCAAGTGAAGGGGGGCAAAATTGTTAGAACAGGGATTGGGGATGTAAAAGTTGCGCAGGCAGTCAAGAAGCATAACGCAGTTTTTGGTGGCGAGGTTAGCGGTTCCTGGATAAATCCCAATTTTCATCTCTGCCCTGATGGAGTTCTCTCTAGCATTCTTTTTCTTAAGGCTGTTGAGGAAAAAAGTGAAACTGTTTCTGGTTTTACCTCAGGAATTCGTTCATATCCGATTCTAAGGGCTAAAATTAATTGTCCTAATGAATTGAGGGGTAAGATGATGGAGAAAATTAGCGAGAAGATAAAGGAAAAGATACCTGATATCAAGAAAATTTCAACTATTGATGGTGTCCATGTCTCAAAAGAAGATGGTTGGTTGCTTATTAGGCCAAGTGGGACAGAACCAATAATTAGAGTGGTCTCAGAAGCCAAGACTAATAAGGCTTCTAGGAAATATTTGGATGCTGGAGTAGCGATAGTAAAAGAAGTATTAAAAGGAAATTAAAGTATGAAATGCGTAATTTTGGCTGCCGGTAAAGGAACGCGACTAATTCCTCTTACTGAGGGTAAACCCAAACCTATGATTCCCGTCGGTGGCGTGCCACTTTTAAGTAAAACAATGAATTGCATGAAGAAGAACGGAATAAAAGAAATTGTCCTAATAGTAGGGCATAAAAAAGAGACTATTCAAGAATTCTTTAAGGATGGAAAGGATCTAGGAGTAGACATTGAGTACGCAACCCAACCCAAATTATTGGGTACGGCGGATGCTATAGGTGTTGCTGAGAACTATATAGGCAAGGAGGATTTCTTGGCAATTAATGGAGATTTATTCATCAAACCTAAAGCCATAACAAAAGTTCTTGAAGAGTACAGAAGAATGAAGGAATCAGTCATAGGAGTTACAACCGTAGAAAATCCTAACAGGTATGGTCTAGTAATGGCAAGGGGCGGATACGTCTCTAAAATTATTGAAAAACCATCAAAATACAATAAGGTGAAAGGCAGTCAGGTTAATGCAGGGATCTACATTTTCAAAGGAAAAATATTTGATGCGATCAAGGAAACCAAAGAATCATCGCGAGGCGATTTTGAAATTACTGAGACGTTAAATCAATTCATTAAAAGTGATGGAAAAGTCAGGGCAGTATTATTGAATCAAGAGGATCAAATGGACATTGGATATCCATGGGATCTGCTTGAAGCAAACGAGCGTGAACTTTTAGGTATGAGGGTGGAAGTAAAAGGTGAAGTCGAAGACAGCGTCAGCATAAGTGATCAAGTAACAATCGAAGGTGGAGCAAAAATTTTATCTGGATCAAGAATTGAAGGTCCTGCATTCATAGGAAAGAATTCTATTTTGGGACCGAATTGCTATATCAGGCCATATACATCGATAGGTAGAGATGTAAAGGTCGGAAACGCATGCGAAATAAAGAACAGTATAATAATGCAAGGGACGAAAATCCCTCATCTTAGCTATGTTGGCGACAGCATTATAGGAGTAGAATGCAATCTAGGCGCAGGTACAATTACTGGAAATATCAGACTTGATGGAAAAACTGTGAGAATGAAGATTAAGGACAAGATTATCGATAGCAAAAGGAGAAAAATAGGAGTAATAATGGGAGATAACGTTATGACTGGCATAAATGTGAACTTCATGCCGGGAGTTAAAGTTGGCTCAAATACGTTTGTAGGCCCCAATATCGTAGTCTATCACGACATTCCATCAGGATCGAAAGTTATGCTTGAACAGAGATTGTCCAAGAACGATAAATAAAAAGCATACTTTCATTGAACATCTAGGTTGGATGAATAAATTGGTTGAGATGAGTAAGGAAAAGTTCAAGAAAAAATTCCCTTCCATATTTAGAGAGCTCGAAGGAGGAGAGTCAAATATTCTCCTAAATGAGTTTCTTAATTCGAAAAAACAGGGTGGTGACATGTTTCGAGGATATGTACCAACAGCTATTGATTACTTGAGACGATGTGATACAGAGGATCAGGCCAAGAATACTATTGATTATCTCTTAAAGAAAGGTGAGATAAGTAAGTCCTATAGCGATAAGTTATTCAAACAATTGAAAGAAAAAGGGCTCAGAAGTTTTGGCCCGAAGAAAAAAGATGGGTACTATTTAAGAAGGGCTGGAAGGCTTGAATAATCGGTTAAGAGCCATGAAATTGAGATATGTGCGTAAATCCAATAGAAAGTTTAAATAAATTTGGTTAATAATTTCTTCAATCTTTAAGTGTGGTTATTAGTTTTGCCTGCATATCAGATGATGTCAAAAATTTGGAAAAAAGCTGAGGATTACGGCCTTAAAGAGCCATTACGCCAGATGGCCATAAAATGGAGAAAGGAACCGGCCATATTGAGAATAGAGAGACCCACTAGGCTGGACAAGGCTAGAAGATTAGGATACAAAGCAAAGCAGGGATATGTGATGACTCGTGTTAGAGTGAGGAGAAGCGGTGCCAGAAAAACTAGACCGGTTTCTGGGCGGAGACAAAAGGCTATGGGGGTTACAAAGATCAAATGGGCAAAAAGCACAAAACGAATAGCCGAAGAAAGAGCCTCAAAGAAACATCCTAACTTAGAAGTATTGAACTCATATTTACTCTATTCCGATGGCAGATATCGCTGGTATGAAGTCATATTAGCGGATCCAAATCATCCGGTCATAAAGAACGATTCACGGATGGGCTGGTTAGGTAGAAATTAAGGGCGAGCGTAAGGTGGTTCAAAATTGGAAACTCTCTTACCTATAGCGATAATTAAAAAACGTAGGGGCCCCATAAAAATCGTCAGAGATGGAAGAGGATTCTCTTATAGCGAATTATCTAAAGTAGGCATATCCCTAGACATAGCTAGAAAAACAGGCTTGAGGATCGATATGAGGAGAAAATCAACAAATGAAGAAAACATCACAATGCTGAAAGAGTGGTTTGAAAAAATGGATAAAAGCACACTTAAGAAGATGAAAAGCAAACCCAAAAGAAATATTATGAAATCGGGCGATAAGCAAAGAAGTAGAGCTCTCCGAGGATTGACTTCAGCTGGGAAGAAGGGAAGAGGGTACAGGAAATCAAGAGGAGTTAGTGGACCATTCAGACATAGATTGGAAAAGAAACGCAAGATTTGAAATTAGCACGTGCATTAATATTTATGGAGTCTAATTCGCCGTGCTTTCTAAAGAACTTATAATTTTAAAAATTGGCGGTTCAGTCATCACCAATAAATACAAGGATTTTTCAGCAAGGCATGATATCATAGAGAAAATTGGACGAGAAATCTCAAAGATCGATGGGCCGCTCATATTAATTCATGGAGCAGGTAGTTTTGGGCATCCACTAGCAAAGAAATATAGAATTCATGAAGGCTACAATTCAAAATCACAGCCGAATGGCGTTGTTGAAATCAGAATTAAAATGCAGGAATTGGGAGAAATTATTACCAATACCTTGATGAGGTACGGAGTGCAGGCAATGCCCATCATTTCCTCGAGTTGCATGGTCGCTGAAAACAAAAGACTCCTTAGAATAGAAACCGAGCCGTTTAGAATATTTTTAAAACTCGGAATGGTGCCCATGTGTAGTGGAGATGTTGTGGCTGATAAAGAACTGGGCTTTTCTATTGTGTCTGGAGATCAAATTGCCACATACTTAGCTAAAGAACTAAATGCTAGCAAAGTTATATTTGGCAGCGATGTCGATGGCATCTTCACTTCTGACCCAAAACAAGATAAGGACGCTGAACTAATCCCAATAATAAAATCCACTGATGTGGAAAAAATTCTAAAAAAGTTCGTTACTGAGACAACGGCAAAAGATGTGACCGGAGCCATGCTCGGTAAGTTCAATGAGATGATCGAATTAGTGAATTGTGGGATTGAGACAATTATAATGAATCTAAATAGACCTGAGGATCTGACAAAAATAATCATGGGCGAAGATGTTAGATGTACGCGCTTGATCCCAGAATAAATCTCATCTCAAATATTTAGGAGTTTCATACTAATTGGAAAATATTGTCGATGTACTTTCATCGTTGGGGCAAAAAATCGATCCCATAATGATCAAATACTTAAGGAAAGGTACTTATGCTGAATTTATTTTGCCAATCGTCTATCAAGTAAAAGCTGGTGGAAAGAGAGTCAGGTCTGCATTAACGTTACTAAGCTGCGAGGCAGCTGGCGGAAAGATGTCTAAAGCACTTTTACCAGCCGCAATAATCGAGCTCATACATAACTACTCGCTCATCATGGATGATGTGATAGATAGAGGCGAAATTCGCAGAGGGATACCTACAGTCAGAGCAAAATTCGGCGACGACATGGCCCTTCTTGTCGGTATGTTCTATAGAGAAGTGATAGGTGACATAGTAAGTAATTGCATTAATTCAGATAGGATTCAAAAATTAGCGATCCATGCTATAAAAGAGACGATTGAGGGGGAAAGACTAGATATGCTTTTCGAGCAAGAAGGCAGGGCTGGTGAATACATGAACCAGTATAGATTTAAAACCGTTTCTAACGAATCTTATCTTAAACTGATAAGTAAGAAAACAGCGACACTAATGAGTACAGCATGCCAAGCCGGAGCTGTAGCTGCAGAAGTGCCATTTAAAAAAGAAAAAGCTCTGACCGATTATGGCTGGGATATAGGTTTGGCATTTCAAATAACGGATGACATTCTCGATATATTTGGTGAAAAGACTGGAAAGCAAAAAGGGAAAGATATTATCGAGCATAAGCTAGGAAATGCCATAATCATGTTCGCGTTCCAAGAAATGGAGAATACATCCAAGGATAGGCTTCTAGAAATTCTAAGAAAGCCTGTAGTTGATGATAATAGCGTAGGAAAGGCTATTGAACTGATTGAAGAAACGAATGCTAAAGATCGAGCGTATGACTCAGCAAGAAAATATACTGAAAAAGGTAAGAAGGCATTATCTATCTTACCTGAATCTGTGGCAAGAAAACGGCTTGTGGAATTGGCTGATTTTATAGTGAACCGTCTATATTAGAGATTTTATAACAGCGCAAGTCTAGGAAAGAGATCAAAAACATATTAAGCGAGTTTTTTTCTTAGCTCAGAAATGAAGCTTTCTTCATCTTCAGCGATTCTCTTTTTCACTTCTCTCCAAGTAGCAGAACAATTCTTGTAATCTTCTCCGACAACACTATGAATTACCTTATCGATTTCCTTTTTATTTTCGGCAGTGACCTTTATTCCGATTTTATCGAATATATGGCGAATATGCCTAAAATAACAGGTCATTAAGACTCCTTTTTTTAATATTATTCGATTGAGTATTTATTACTAATTCCATAGAAGGCGAGTACACGCACATAATTCGAATTCTTACAATAGAGACAGATCTTTTGTTACCCTATCGACAAGTCCTGAGGGGGCCGGACCAATACCTATACAAGTCACTGTTCCAGGGCTTACTTGTGTCAATCCTTTATCCTGAATTACCACGACAGGTAAACCGATCTCTTCCGAGTCTTCTTTTAATCGAAACAATTCATTTTCAGAGCCAACCTTCAGAGCAATCTTACACTGTCCTTCTTTTAACCATGGTTTCCACCATTTTTGATGTTTCTTTCTAGCCATCTCTGAGGCCATAACAGATGCGTGACTTGCTTGCGCTGCGATTTTTCCTTTTGCCATTTTAAGGTCTTTTCTGACAACTATAGCCAACTTATATTTAATTTCACTCATTTTGGATTCAGATAGTCCTTCCT
>CAYFUV010000127.1:0-3049 GCA_964346435.1 uncultured Candidatus Bathyarchaeia archaeon
TGAGGTAAAGGCTGGTGATTCCATTTGGGTTCCTAGGGAAGTTGTACATTGGTTCCATAATCCTTTTGACGAGCCATGGGAAATGGTTTTTGCATATTCTAAACCATCACTTAAAGAAACAGGATTGGAAGTTGTAGAATAATTTTCCACGAAGCGCGCGCGGCTATCGGCATAAGAAAATTATTACATAGAAAAAAATAATTCTTGAGTAAATTAAGATCATCTAGCGACACTTAATTTAAATCCTTGAAATACTCAACCACTTTGAGTAACGCAGCAAAGGATTCTCTAGTTATCTTATAATCACACATCGGTGTTAAATTCCATAAGACTATGTGTTGTAAGCCCTTTGCGGCATATTGTTCAATTTTCTGAATTACTTCATCAACATTCCCATGCAAATATCGGTGCTCACATATTTCTTCAGGAACTTTATCTATAGCCGATAAGATTTCAGCCTCATTTGCCCTAGTTGGTATGTATTCCTTATAGGCGTTAAGGATCCCCAGTGGATGTGTATACCCAAACTTCTCATACGTCTCAGAATGGGCTAGAAGAGCGTAGGCCTTAGCTGCTGTTGAGTTGAACATCCGATGACATTCCTCATGCTCTTTACAAATTATCAAAGAGGTAAATAACGCAGGAGTCACATCATCCGGCTTTCTCCCGGCTTTTACAGCAACCTCTCTTATCATATGCAATTTATCAAAATATTCATCGAGTTCTAGATGTTCAGGGATCCACCCATCACCAAACCTCCCAGTTACTTCCAGCGTTTTTTTGGAGTTAGCACCTACCCATATAGGAGGATAGTTACCATCTTCATTTGGTGGAAGAGATAGTATTGCGTCTTTAAGCCTCCAGACTTTTCCATTATAATCTACCTTCTCACCTGACCAAAGAAGTCTGATTATCTCCACGCTCTCTTCAAGCCTTTTTGCAGGTGATTTCCAATTTATTCCATAAGGCACAATATTCTCAGCTTCGCCTGCTCCAATGCCAAGGATAATTCTTCCTTTAGATATGTGGTCTAAGGTAAGGAAAGCTTGAGCTATCATAGCCGGATGTCTTCTGAAAGATTCCGTTACCAATGAACCGAGTGAGGTATTTGAGGAGTGAGTGGCAACAGAAGCCATTAAAGTAAAAGTTTCCAGAAATACATGAGGACTTTTCTGAAATTTAGCAATCTCTATCTTATCTGGTTTCCATAGGACGTCTGGAATCCATCCCATCAAATGGTCTGGCCACCAGATTGAGTCATAAATCTCGTCCAACTTCTTTACAGTCTTTATAACATTCTCAAATGGTGGAAAGATGGGGCCTTGTGTGCCTATCTTTAGTTTATAGTCAACCAAGTTTATATCCTCTAGTTACTGGGATTAAACAAATTATTTTATAAAAGTGTGTGCGCTAGCTAAATGTAAAATACTTATTCTTCCTTCGCTTTAACCCTTCCATCCTTCCTTTCATTAATTACGTGCATGAGTCGAGTTAAAGTGTGTGTGTGCGCACCAAGGTACCCACACAGAGATAAAAGTAAATGTCATTAGAAAGTATTTTTTAATTATGAACAGGCGCAAGCTTTTGAATGCTCGAATGGGGCATCAATAGTGCGCACTATCTAAGAGTAGATAATTAAAGTGAATAATTTAAATGAGCTAATTAAAGGATTTGAGATAAAGAACGTATTGCAGTGTTTTGAAACTAGTGGTTATTTTAGATTTATTGCGGAGGCCGATAAAGAATTCGGTGATGTAATACCTACTATATTTTTGAAGTTCCCTCCTGGAAAATCGAATTATTTGATAAATGAGAACATACTGATGCTGAGAATTTTTGACCGAATGGTCACTTTCTTCCCAAACCGCAATGTTGTTATAACCAATACAAAAGACAGAGAGGAAGCAGTAGAGGTTTTAGAAGAGATAAGGGGCATAATAAATGAAGCGTACCAAGATTGCCTTAAATATGGAAAACCTAACGGAAGAAGGGTTGAGGCTGTTAAAAAGATCTCATGGAAAGATTTGTATGAGTGTCTTCCACAAATAAACTGTGGTAAATGCGGCCTCCAGTTATGCTCATCATTCGCTTTGGGCGTTATGCAAGGTGAAAAGAAACTTGCAGATTGTGAACCATTAAGTGATTCAAAATACTATGTAAATCTGAAGAGGATAAAAAATAAGCTGGGGCCTTTTCTTTTGCAGACACTTGGTTGGGAATAGGCCTACTGTAAGTTGTGAGCCGTATATAATTTTTCTAATTTAGCGCATGCGGAAATCAAAATCCTTCAATAGTATCCATCAGAAGAGCGTACTGATGGCGGTATCCTATTGATATATTCTTTATAATTTTCACAATTAATTAATTCTAATGTTTCTTTTAAATCACTAATTTCTAATTTGGCTATCCATCCCTTGACATATGGGTCCATGCCAAGGATCAGGGGTTCTTCTATTAGCTTTTGATTAGCTTCCAAAATTTCTCCACTCAGAGGAGAAAATACTTCTATTACGGCTTTAGCTGTTTCTACTATTGCGATACTTTCATTCTTTTTGATTTGTTTCCCTAGGCTAGGTAGCTCTATTGACAGTATTCCTCTCATGCGGTCCTCAGCGTAAGATGTGATGCCAATAATGGCAATTTTTCCATCCAATATTTTTACCCATTCGTGAGTTGGAGTATAACGTAGATTTCTTGGGATTTCATATGCTTTCTTCATATGACTACCTCTTTCGAATCCCTTCAAAGTGGAATTTTGCCACATATGATCATCTTATTATTCAATAACTTAATGTATACACGTTATAACACCAAAATTTCAAAGGATTTGGTGATTACTTCCTTTCTATCCTTCCATACAATGAATCTGGGCGTCAGCATTCTTCCTCTATCCCCTTACGTCTTTGAGTCGAGTGTTAGTTTGCGAATTGTTAGAGAGAGAGCGCACCAAGGTACCCACACACAATATTTCCTAATAATTTTCGAGAAAATTTGATGTTACACATGCGGTTAAAATAATAACAGAGAAAAATCAGCTCTAGCGCGTGCT
>CAYFUV010000128.1:0-6064 GCA_964346435.1 uncultured Candidatus Bathyarchaeia archaeon
GGTTCAATCCTTGTCTTTTTTCTGAGATACATATAACCCCGAGATTTTCAGCAAAATCTTGGATTTTGGGATCAGAACTAATTACTGCAATTTGTTCGACCAATGAAGATTTTTTTACAGCTTTTAGGACATCTTCAAGCATTGCTAATGTTAGAAATTGGCACTCTTCTGGTTTGAGTACTTTCAATAGCCTTGTTTTAGATATTTGAAGATTTTTTACGGGTATTACCGCGTAAATTGACATAATGATTCATCTATTTTTTCAGATGACGCTTTTCTTTTAACATCAAAATTTCGTTATTTGATCAACATGAGAAATTTAAATCAAAAAGATAGTTCTAACGATTTTCCTTTCTTCAAGAGATCTTTTGCGTACCTTAATAATGCTGTTTCCAATGACACGATATCTATATTATTCTTCTTTGCAAAATCTTTCAAATTATCGATTCCTAGACCATTCATAGCCATTCTTACTAAATGTGATGGCTTTGGATCTGCTTTTTTCCATAAAATTCTCATTTCTCTTAAAAAAATTGATACAGTTGTATCTCCAATGCCTTTACCCAGATCTTTTAATTTTTTTTCCAGATCATTACCATTATTGGCGCTATCGTACATTTTTCTTAAGTCACCTGAGTATGACTTTTCTAAATTGCCGAAGACCTCGAGAAGCTTATCTGCTGTGCTAAAATCGTATCTGGTATACCCCCCCTCATCAAGAATGGAAACTAAGCGGTCCCATCCTGCGTCGATTATTTTCCTCGGAGTATAAATTTCATATTTTTCGAAACATTTGAAAGTTTTTGTGGCCGAATTTTCTCTTATGGGCTTGCTGTAAAGTAAAGAAGCCAAGAACCATTTTGTAATCTCAATCTCATCCCCAGATTTTAGATTTATGCATAACATTTCTGAATATGGCTTTCCGTATTCCCTTATGAAATCTTTTAATATCAAGAATCAAAACAACCTACGCTTTAATTTCTGTTAGAATTATGAATTAAAAACTAGCGCATTCTCCTTGATTATCATATGGTCTAATATAGGATTAGATATCAGTCTTTAACTACTTCAAATCGAGGGTGTGCCATAACAAGAATGCCCGTAACTACAGTTGAATAAATAAGCATCGAAAAATAATACTAAACGAGTAAACCAAATAGAAAAATCCCCTAACTAAACGACTTTTTAGATCATGATTACTTTTTTTTAGACTTCGGTGTAAAGTACTCACTCATGTAAAGATACCATTTCGTCGAATGTAGAGGAGCTTATTCCACAACTGTCATGGTCAAGGTACTTCTTACGTCATTCATGCGGCGTATCTTGAAAGTCACTATTTCTTTTAGCTTTTCCATACTTTCAGCCTCAACTTTCGCCACGATATCATAAACTCCGTAAACAAAATGCGCCTCTTTTACATTTTCAATTTTTCTTAATTCTTTGATAAGCCCTTCTTCCTTACCTAATTCGGCATTTATTAACACAAATGCTGTTGGCATGTTTTTCCCTAAGTTAGAATTCTTCTTCTTAATAGATATATTTTCCTTTTATTGCGACATTGTACTCTTTTCCAGATCCTTTTAGCTAAATACATATCCAGAAAAATTCTACATATTCAGGAGAGTTAAGTATCCTAGAATCTGTCGGTAAATGAATATGGTTTCCTGAAAAGAATCTATACCTGCTAGATCCTGCCTCGTAGACGAAGCCACACCGATTGTAGCCTTGATCTTGTTCAATGCCCTGTACCCAATAATTTTTAACAATACTAGCCCTTCCTATGCTTTCCATCCAAGTTAGTTCGTATGTGATTTTGCCCTGATCTCCAAGCGATATTATAACATCCAATGCTGTGGTTATTCCTTTCTTGAAAACATCATACCTCATGTTATTAGGCGCAACTTTTACATTCTTGAATTCCCTGTTGAATGAACGCCCTCTTATAATTACTTCTGGAATAACAAGTGCTCCATCATTATCTTTCAGTCTTTTAATCTCTTCCTTGAATACGGAATATATATCCTGCAATCGAGACGGATCTGTTTTGTAAAACTTTAAAGTAGTCCCATCCTTCCATGGATAATGGTCAGGTCTATAAACATTTCTTTCCGGCCATCCCCCATCATAATAGGCTTGGTACCACCACCCGGATTTCCCATTAATAGAATCGATTACGTTAGTATTCATTGATTTATCGAAATGGTATTCCAAATTTATTGCTCCATTTTTATTTAAATGAATCAGAACATCAAACATTGAAAAGAATCCAGGATTGAACAGATCAGGTCTTACGGTTTCAACTTTGGTAGGATCGAATGAAAAAATTTTATCACCAATCTTGACATTTCCTTTCATTTTTGGAATAGTGTCTTCAAGCGTAGCCTTTGAAGCTTCAATCGAAGGATTCGAAGTTGTTGATTCTGAAGTTGACGTGGTTATTGGGGTTATAGCAGGTCTAGCCTGAGAGAGATTGTATGCTGAGCCACCCAAGGCTAGAGCTACCAGAGCCCCGCTTGCAATTGCGATATATTTTCGTCTGGAAACTTTATTCTCAACCATTATCAGAACTCACTCCTTACGGATATGGTCTTCTTTTCAAAATATGCGTTAGGAAACCTAATAGCGAGCACACTAGTCTAACTGAACTTGTTTAGTAGCGCGCGCGCTTGAAACCAAATCCTTACACGATGATAAATACTATAACAGTGTTATATAAATTACCCGTATTTAGAATTCTTCAGTTTAAAGCAACTATCAGATATATGGCAGATAACGAAATGACGAGAATGGAAAAATCAATCATGGGACCCCTCATCTTCTTTCTTATGAAGAACATTTTTGAACCCAAGGCCACATGGATCACGATGAGGGCGTTAAAATAAATATCGTATATAAGATGGTAGTAAAAGGGTATGAATCGACTGATACTTGGAATATGCCAATTCAATCCTGAGATAATAATAAGCAATGCAAAAATTATGAGAGCAAAGCCCGTAATTTTTTGGAATAGTCTTAACCAGATGAAATAAGCCTCTTTTCTAATCCAAATAATCCTGATGATATTCAACCATTTGAATCGAATGAACGCTTCTATTACAAAAATATGGAAAGCCAAGAATCCAATAAAAGACCATTTGACCCAAATATGAATTTCTCTTATTATTAGCCAAAATGATGGTGGGAGAAAATAGCCTCTTGTACTACTATATCCAGAGAATATTATAATGAATGAGAGGATAACCAGAATCCATGAAAGTTTCCTATTGAAGCGTATTAAACGGGAAACTGATACTTTATTCATCATTCTCGATCTCAATAAAAGCGCATCCGTTAGTTAGAATTAGATTCTCAAATTTTTAATTAATAAAGCATATAAATCAATTTATAACGAGCTGGTTTTCATACATGGAAAGAATTGGAATATTGATAATTTCCTACGGTTCCAGAGAGGTAGCTATGGTTGACGCAATTATGCGAAGTGGGAAATATAATGTTGAACTCTTCATTATCGACAGACAGAACAATCCTTTCAATATCCGAGTAGCAGATAAGCATGTGGTTATCTCTGATTTGGATGTAGAAAAAATATGTGATTTCGCTGAAAAGTCTGAAGATAGAATAGACTTTGGACTAGTCGGATCTGAGAAACCGATAATTGAGGGAGTTAGGGATTTGGTCGAAAAAAAGACGAAGATCGAGATGATTTGTCCAACTAAAGAATGCGCGATAGAAGGGAGCAAAGTATCTCAAAGATATTTATTCCAAAAAATTGTCCCAGAAGTCAATCCCATGTTCAAAGTTTTCAATCCTACCTCATATGGTGGAACTAGTGACCTGATGGATGGATTTAGAAAATATATATCCGAATTAGGTGGAGTCGAAAGATGCGTGATTAAACCGGATAAGCCTGGATTCGGTAAAGGCGTTGGCGTCGGTGGCGAGCACTTCTTTAATCTTCAGCAAGCTTATGAACATTTTATCTCGATTTATGGTGGGAAAACTAACGAAAATGTTATTGTCGAAGAGAAGATAGAAGGCGAGGAATCAAGTTATCAAGGGATCTGTGACGGAAAGCACTTAATTCATCTTCCTGAAACAAGAGATTATAAACGAGCTTTTGATGATGATAAGGGTCCCAATACAGGCGGAATGGGATCCTATAAAGCAGAACATGAGATACTGCCGTTTATGATCAAATCTGACAGAGAACAAGAGCTAAAGATTGAAAATGAAATCTCTAGCAAGCTAATAAAGGAGTATGGAGATGGATTAAGAGGTGTTCCTTTTTATGATGCATTTATGCATACTGGCAAAGGCCAAAAAATACTCGAAAGAAATAGTAGGCCAGGAGATCCAGAAATAATAAATCTACTGCCAATTATGAAAGATGATTTTGTAGATGTTTGCTTTAAAATTATCGAAGGTAACCTCACGAATATAGAATTTGAAAAAAAATCTACGGTAGTTACTTACATAGTGCCAGATGTTTATCCTGGAAAGGACAAGATAACGAGAAAAATTAACTTAGATAATACCTATGACCTTAAGAAAGCATGGGGAGATGCTATCAAGATATTCCCCGCATCGATAGAGTTGAAGAATGACGAAACTTTTGCACTTTCATCAAGGACAATCGCAATTGTTGGAATAGCAGATTCCATTAGTTCTGCTAGAGATATTTCTCTAAAAGGTGTGCGATCTGTCAGAGGAGAGAGATTTCGCAATAGGAACGATATAGCCTCTGATCAACATATCGCAAGAAGCATCGATCATATGAAAAAATTGAGAAATCGTCTCGTTTCTTGATCTTATTAAAATAATAAGGAGTTTTATAATTTTGCAAGACTCAAATGCCCGAGCGGTTATTACGGATTGGGAAGGACCTTTTGGGAAAAATGATTATGCAATGGAACTTACTGCTTACTTCGTTCCTAACGGTGCGAATCTTTATACTTTGTTGAGTAAGTACGATGACATAGTTGCAGAAGTCCTAAAAAGGCCGAACTATGGAGCTGGCGATACATTAAAATTGATATTGCCCTTTTTAAGGGCTTACGGAGCTACCAATAGTAAAATCGAGCAATATGCAAAGAATAATACTCGTCTCCTCTCAGGCTCCATAGAAACATTGCGATATGTAAAATCAATTATGCCATTATACGTAATTAGCGCGAGCTATGATATCTGCTTAAACCATATATGGAGGCTTCTAGGGTTACCTAAAGAAAACGTGTACAGTACTCCACTAGATATCGACAAATATGAATCGAATGATAGGGAATTGAGGAGGTTAAAGCAGATCGCTCTTGATATTGGAAATTTGGCGAATAAGCGCATCGAAAGGATTAGAGAAGGTGGGGCTTTGATAGAAATTCCAGAAAGCGCAGAGAAGGTAGAGGATTTCCAAAAAGAAGAAAGGAGAGTAATAGAGAAGCTTGATGATTTCTTTTGGGAAGAGATCTATCAGATGGAGGCTGGCAGAATGATTAAGGAAACAAAAATAGTAGATAGTCTTGGAAAAGCTGGGGCAATTAGTGAGATCGTCAAAAAGTCTGATATGTCTATGCGAGATTTTATGTATCTTGGCGATAGCATCACAGATGTTTCTGCATTTCGTACTATAAGAGAAAATGGTGGCGTAACAATTTCTTTCAATGGGAATGATTATGCTATTAGGGAGGCAGAGATTGCTGTGCTTTCTGAGAATGCCATGATCACTTCTATATTTGCTGATGTTTTCAATTTTTGTGGGAATGAGGGCTTAAGGAAGCTAATAGAGGAATGGAGTTTGGATGCTATTGAGAAACATACATCTTCCAATTTACGAGGCGACGTATTAAATTTACTGGCAAAAAAATTGCCTCGTGTTGAATTAATTTCACAAGATAATATTGAAAAATTAATTGAAGAAAGTACAAGATTCAGGAAATTATTGAGAGGCGAGATGATAGGAGCTCTAGGTTAAATGAAGAATTATAAAATTGAACTCGATCAAGTAAAAATTGATGATACCTACGCAGAGGCTTTTGATGGGCTTTATTGCAGGTTATTGATTACTGTTGAA
>CAYFUV010000129.1:0-8674 GCA_964346435.1 uncultured Candidatus Bathyarchaeia archaeon
GGTTGGATGTTCTCAATTAATTCAGTTCTATCAGTAACAAACTCCAGTCTTATTCTTCTTCCATCTGGTCTCACAATATATAATGAACCAGGATATTGGTCAGGCCCATTCTCGATATACTTCTTCAGCTCTTCCATATTCCATTTTGTCATCCTTTCAGGAACAGTTAGTTTAGAAGCTACATCTATTGGAACTCCTACTTCGTTCACATCTAAGTTAATATCTGGAGAAATCACAGTTCTTGCAGAGAAATCCACTCTTTTTCCAGAGAGGTTTCCTCTGAACCTTCCCTCCTTCCCTCTCAATCTTTGGCATATCGTTTTCAATGGCCTTCCAGATCTATGTCTAGCCGGAGGAATCCCAGAGACTTCATTATCAAAATAAGTAGTCACATGATATTGGAGCAAATCATGTAGTTCTTGAATTATATTTATTGGAACTCCAGAATCCATAGCCTCCTTAAGTTTCTGGTTTATTCTCACTATGTCTACTAATTTGTGTGTCAAGTCATCTTCAGATCTTATGCCAGATTCCAATGTTATAGAGGGTCTGACACTTACAGGAGGAACGGGTAAGGCTTGCAAAACCATCCATTCAGGTCTGGCCGATTCAGGATTCATGCCTAAAAGTAATTCTAAAAATTCGTCGGGAATCCTCTCAAACCGCTCTCTTATTGAGCTTGGAGTCAGCTTAACTGCCCCGCTCTCAATTGATTCGTAGAAAGACGTAGGTTTTGCTAATTCTATTGAATATTTTTTGCCGCCGCAATGCGGACATTCATGAGCTTTTACGCTTTTTATAATTTTCTTGTAGACTTCATCTGGCACAGTGTTTAGCCTTTCTTTGTTTTCCCTAATTATTTCTCTGAAGGATTCGATCTTTTCTGGAGGAAGAAGAACCTTCCCGCAATTTCTACAAATTACGTTAAGTAGCTTATAAACAAGTTTGACAAAAGACACGTGTATGACTGGCTCCGCTAATTCTATATGCCCAAAATGACCTGGGCATGCTGCTGCTGCATTTCCACACGTTTTACATTTTTGTCTTGGTTCCAGTGTTCCAAGCCTTCCGTCCATCAGTCCAGAAGTTATTGGAACTCCATCTTCGTCATATGTGTCAGCTGTCTGAATCTCTACTACTGAAAGTTTGCGTATCTCTATTGGAGATAGCAATGAAAATCTTATTCCATCCACAGACTTGAATATTTCTCCACTAACGGTCATCATCTTGTCAAGCACGCTCTCCAACAATCAATCTAGGAGCAATTCCAAGAGAAACTAATTCCTGCATTAAGAGTTTGAATGCATAAGAAATCTCGACTGGAGATATGGTGGCTTTTTCTCCACAAATTCTGCAAATATATTTATTCTGTTTTAAGTCCTGATATGCCAAGAATCCACAATTTTCGCATACCATTGCTATATACTTATCAGATTCCTCTAATAATCTATCTCTTAGCAAGGCTGAGGTACCATGACCTATCAGACAGTCTCTCTCCATCTCTCCAAATCTTAATCCTCCTCCTCTAGCTCTGCCCTCTGTTGGTTGTCGTGTCAACATCTGTACTTGCCCCCTTGCTCTTGAGTGCATTTTGTCAGCAACCATATGATGTAGTTTCTGATAGTATACGACTCCGATGAATATGTCCGCTGTTAATTTGTTTCCACTCATCCCATCATATAGTACTTCTCTTCCATTGTGTTGGAATCCTAATTTTAATAAATCATCCTTAAGATTCTCAAGATTCTCGTTATCGAATGGCGTACCGTCAATTTGACTTCCATTCTTTGCAGCCACTTTACCTGCTACGCCCTCAATGAATTGACCTATCGTCATTCTCGAAGGGATTGCATGAGGATTAATAATAATGTCTGGTACTATGCCATCCTTAGTGAAAGGCATATTTTCTTCAGAAACGAGCAGGCCTATGATTCCTTTCTGTCCATGTCTGGATGCAAATTTATCTCCAAGTTCAGGTATGCGCTCGTTTCTAACTCTTACTTTAACTAATTTATTGCCTTCTACTGATTCTGTGAGAAAAACTTGGTCAACTAGACCAGATTCGGATGGCCTAACGCAAATAGATGAATCTCTTTTTGTAGGTCCTCTGACTTCAAATTCTCTATATTCCTCCATAAATCTAGGAGGGCTAGTTCTTCCTACGAGAACTGTATTCCCGGTTACTGATGATTCTACAGATATTATTCCATCTTCTTCTAAAAGCCGATAATATTTATCTCCTCTATACCCTCTGATCCCCGACTCAGGCATTTCAAATTTGTCCCTTAAGCCACCTAAATATTGTTTGCAATCTCCCTCATAGACCCTAAAGAATGTTGATCTGGCAAATCCTCGATCGATTGATGACTTATTCATAATTATTGCGTCCTCCATATTATATCCTTGAAATGAAAGGATCGCCAATACACAATTCTGTCCTGAAGGTCTGTCATAATAGTTCATAAGATCCATAGCTTTTGTTGTGACAAGTGGCTTTTCAGGATAATGCAACAAGTGAGATCTAGAATCTACTCTATTGAAGAAATTGGATGAAGATATTCCAAGAGCCTGTTTCGCCATAGCAGATTCGTATGCATTTCTTGGTGATTGGTTATGTTCAGCATAAGGTATAATTGATGCGCATATACCCAGCATTGCATAAGTAGCTATCTCAAGATGAGTTACATCATTTGTCACCCTGCTTTTGTCAAGTGCTATCAGCGCATTTTCTTCCTCATCTGCATCTAAATATTCTATTATGCCTTCCTCAATAAGCTCAGTCCAAGTCAATTCCTGCATCTGTATCTTTTTGGAATGTTCCTCAGTTAGCCTAACTTTACTGCCTTCGACTATAATTAAAGGTCTTCTAACTCTTCCGGAATCACAATTAACATTAATCTCAGGCTTCCCTTGATCGCTAGGTGGCGGATAATAAACCACATTTACCTCTTTGCTAATCTCTCCTTCTCTTCTCAATAAAATAATTTTTTTTGCAAGAGATTCTGGATCTGCATAATATCCAGCAATGATGCCATCTACGACTACTCTAGCTCCACTTTCCATAAGCTTTTCATCAGCTTTTTCTATTGGTGTTACGCCGATCTCTCTGAGCTTTTCGATTATCTCTCTAGGATCTGTTCCTATTGATATAAGGGAGGAGAGAGCAAGGTTCTTTACTAGTCCACAATTAGAACCCTCAGGCGTTTCGTTTGGGCACAATCTTCCCCAATGAGTAGGGTGAAGATCTCTTGCTTCTAGGTTGGGTTGACTTCTGCTAAGTGGTGACTGTAATCTCCTTAAGTGGCTTAAAGTTGATGAAAAATTAGTCCTATCCAATAATTGAGTTACGCCAACTCTACCCCTTACCCAATTGCCTGTAGCCATTGCATGTTGTATTCTCTCGGATATGATGCCAGGTCTAGCTGCATTAGATATTGAAAAGCCCATATGCTTTTTGAGTGCAATTCTCTCTAGTTGATATTTCAAATCTCTTGTCAAATTTCTAGCAGCAATTCTAAAAAGCTCAGCCAATAATGGACCTGAAAGTCTGAGTCTTTTATTGCCATAATGATCTTTATCATCTTGGGTCCTCCTTCCAAGCTTTAGTTCTATTACCATGCTCGTTATTTCAGATAGGAAATTGGCTTTCTCTGAGCGAGAATTATCGGTTCTCCCGATATGGGGTAGAAAGTTTCTATCAAGTACGAATTCGGCCCTTCTAATTCTGTACTCGGTTATTTGGCCGGGAGCTACTCTGTTGCCGATGTGGAGTATGGCATCTTTCGCGGTAATGATTCCAATGGCCTTTTCGAAAGAATTCTCAAGCTCATTTCGTATTTCAGGATCTTGGGAAACCATGTCTACGATCTTGGCGTCTTCTTCCACGCCCAAGGCCTTCATCATTACTACAAATGGCAGATCAGTAGGTATTCCTGGCATAGAAACATGAATTGCTCCATCACTTTTCATAGTAACTTCTATTCTAGCTCTAAAACCAACAGTCGTTGAGAATATCTTCGCTTTATGTACGGGATTCGTTCCTGACATCTCCTTGTCGAGCAATATCCTGTTAGGCGCCAAATCCTCTAATGCTACGATCACTCTTTCGGAACCGTTGACTATGAAATATCCGCCAGGATCAAGCGGATCCTCGCCTATGTTCACTAATTCCTCGTGGCTTAGGTTCGATAGGGGACATATCTTGGATTTAAGCATGACAGGAAAATCGCCGATATAGGTTATCTCGGTATCTCCTTCCCTATCGCCTATTATTGGCGTCATTTCTAAATAGAGAGGGGCCGCGTAAGTCAGATTTCTGATATGGGCCTCTATTGAATAGATTTTTCTTTCTGAACCATCCACTTCAGTAACTCTAGGAGATCCGACCTCTATTTTTCCTAGTTTTATCTTAAACGGCTGTTCCTCAATCTCTATAGGAATCTCTCCAATTTCATCAATTATCGCTTGTAAACCATTTTCTATGAACTCGTCATAGGAATCTATATGTTGCCTTACTAGGCCCATCTCACCTAAATATGCCTTCATTAACTTCCATTTGTCTTTGCCTAACAATTCACTCACGATTTAGTCAACCCTCCACTACATATTTGTAAGCTATACTAGAACCAGCCGTTCGACTTTTTCGAGTTATCTTCAGAATGTCTCCTGGTTTAGCACCTATCCACTTTACTGCTGGATCCGACACTCTAATGTACGGAATTTGGTAAGGCCTTATGTGATATTTTTCGAGCAATTCTTTGATGTCTTTACTTGAAAGAATTTCATGCTTTGGTACAAGCTCGTGATCAAATAAATTGAACACTCTATTTTTTAAATCGGACTTACTCAAGAATAAGAATCACCGATACGCCAAAAAATGAGTCCAAAAATAATATTTATTGGCATTTTATAGCAAAAAAAACCTACTAATAAAGTTTACGTCAATCATGCACAAATTTTTCAAATTATGCGGATGGAAGAAGCCTGCGCTAATTATACAGCTTCTATAGTTGATGGAGGTTTTGTGGTTATATTATAAGTTACGCTTACGACATTAGGAACATTCTCTACTAACCTTTCGGATAAATTATTTAAAACCTCATAGGATAATTTGGTTGGTTTTGCTATTCTCGCATCGATACTATCCCAACATCTGACCTCAATTTGTAGACCGAAATCCCTTTTTCCTCCTCTAATTCCAGTGACTTTGTCTTGATGTAAGATGGCCATATATTGGAACGCATCAGTATCCTTTAATTCCTCCTCAACAATAGCTGTAGCCTTTCTTACTATTTTTACTCTTTCTGGTGTGACTTCGCCTATTACTCTTGCTGCTAGTGCTGGTCCTGGAAAAGGAGGTCTATTATAGATGCTCTTTGGCAAACAGAGCGATCTAGCAACTTTCCTAACACCATCTTTTCTCAAATTCACAAGTGGTTCTATGATTTTATATCCAAATGCTTCTTGGGGATCAATTCCTAATTGTGCGAAGATATTGTGCTGTCTCTTTATTCCTGAAACAGTTTCCTCAACATCTGTAAGATTTGTGCCATGTAATAGAAACTTTGCACCACTTTTTCTTAAGATATCTGCGAATACGTCTTTATAGAAAGTCTTAGCGATCGCTTCTCTCTTTTCTTCAGGGTCCGTTACTCCCTTTAGAGCTTCAAAGAATTTATCCTGAGCATCAATCTGTTTAACATTTACGCCTAAATTCTTAAATATTGAAATGATTTGCTCAGTCTCTTTTTGCCTCATCAAACCATTTTCAATGAAATATGTTTTGAGTCTATTACCCAGAGCTTTGTAACCTAGAAATGTTACAGTTGAGGAATCTACGCCACCCGATAAGGCACTGATGGCTATTCCTTTGCTTACTGTATTAGAAATTTCTCTTATCTTTTCCTCTATGAACTTTTCAGGATTTAATTCATTAGCCTTGATTTCTTTTATTTCCATTTTTACTCATCCTCTGTTTATTAATAATTTTTTCACTCAATAATTTCATTGAGAATTTCCTCAACATCTTTTGCTTCTATCTTTCTCGGATTGTTCGCTACTCTTGCGGGAGAAAAGCCCTGTTCAACTATCGATACTATATCATCCTTTCCAACGCCCAATTCACTCAGCTTAATAGGTTGACCTAAATCTGACATAAGATTCGTTAATGATTTGCTAGCCTCTTCTACGCTTTTGACACCCATTACATTGAAGAGTCTTGGAAGTTTGTTTGATATTGACTCCGCATTAAATCTTAGGAATAGGGGAAGTGTTAATGCACAGGCTAGTCCGTGGGGTATATCATACTTTGATGTTAGTGGGAATGAAATGGAATGAGGAGCAGTTGCTTTAGTATTGCCTAAGGCTATGCCCGCCATTAAGGAACCCAAAGCCATTTCTGAACGTGTCTTTGAGTCTGTTGGTTCATTGTATGCTTTTCTAATATTTGGCAAAATACGTCTTAAGGAATCTAAAGAGAGAGAATCTGTAATTGGTTGAGCAAGTTTTGCCCAATATGCCTCAATTGCATGAGAGATAGCATCTAATCCAGTTTGGGCTGTTACATCTTTTGGCATGGTTTTACATAAAATAGGATCGACTAATGAAACGCTGGGATAGAAGAAGAGATGGCCGGTGACTTTTTTCAAGTCATCTTTCGGATCTGTTGCTACAGAAAATGGTGTCCCCTCACTTCCACTTCCCGAAGTTGTTGGAATGGCTATTAATGGGAAGTCTTTGCTATCGATTTTCGCAGGTGGCGAAAATAACTCAGGGATAGATTCGTCTCCTTTTCCAACTGCAGCTATGACTTTAGCTACGTCGATAGAGCTACCTCCTCCCAAACCTACTATTAGATCACAATTCTTTTCCTTCACAATATTTCTTGCTCTTTCCATCGTTTTCATGGAAGGATTAGGTTCGCATTCCTCGAAAGTCTCAGAGATTACTGGCTGTAGTGAATCAATCACCTGCGCTATGATGCCGTGTTGACGCATAGCTTTCCTGCCAGAAATTATCAAAGCTTTTTTTGCCCTAAATTCTTTCGCAACTCTACCGATCTGGTCAAGGCATCCATCGCCGAAGATGATTTTTGTTGGAATTTGAAACGTCCAATTTGGCACTTCGCTCATTTGATTCACAAATTTTAAAGGAATTTCAATGAATATAAATTTAAGAAACATCCTTCATGGAAAATTATTTTAACTATTGTACATTACTCCTAATGCGTGATTTGAATTATTTCGAAGGTTTTCGTTACGCAAAGAAATAAGTTAAAAACCTGAGCTAAAAAAATTTAAAATATAGAAAACCCCTCTATCAAAGGAATTGTAACATGTTAGGAATGAACAATTATTTGCGGTCGTAGTCTAGTCTGGTTTAGGATATGTTAAATTAAGTATTAGAATACGTTTATTAAATATGGCGCTCATTATATTATTATGCCAAGATTGAAGAATGAAAAGGGTTGGTTAGAATCTGCCCCCTCTTGTTATGAGCATCTGCTGAAGTATGATTGCGTAAAGAATTTTCTTAGCATGTATCAGAGCGAAAAGACACGCGACAATTACATGCGATACCTTTATGTCTTAACTGAACACGCTAAGCTTTCTCCAGACGAACTATTGAAATTAGATAGAAATCAAGCAAGAGAAGTTTTGATGAGAGTAGTCAGAGATTACTTAAATGAAGATAAGATTACGTCAGCAAGACTAATGCAAAGCGCAATAAAGGCATTTTATGATTGTAATGGAAAGAGTGTTGAGCTGAGGAGAGCGGATCGCATAAAAAAAATACGGAAGAAAGTTGCCATTGAGCATGTGCCCCCCAAAGAAGAGGTCTACGAGATGGCTAATGTATTTTACCGAACCGATAAAAGAGACCTCAGAAATAAAGCTATAATGCTATGTCTATTCCAGTCTGGAGTGAGGGTTGGTTGCCTGGTGAATTGGAAAATTGGCATGGTGATGGATCAATTATATCCTGAAATAAAAGTCCCAGTTAAGGTAAGGATAACAAATGCTATTGATACGAAACTTAATGGTTATGGATTGGGATACTATTTCTCATTTTTAAGCATTGAGGCTGCTCGAGCTCTCAGACAATATTTGGATTATAGGAGAAAAGAAGAGGGAGAATTGTCTGAAGAGGATTTTATATTCAAGCCAGTTATGAAAAATTGTGATAAAGATAAGACCAACCTTGTTAGGATTTTGATAATAGTAAAAAATGCTGCCAAAAAGATTGGTTTGGATCCAAAATCAATTTGGACTCATACACTTAGAAAGAGTTTTCGAAAAGTTTTGAACTCGAGCCATATGGATGAAGACACTAAAGAGACATTGATGGGCCACAGTCTTCCTAGAAGTAGAGGGAATTATTTCGACTATCATGATATAGACGAAATAGCTGCAAAATACATGTCAGCAGACTTCTCACTACAAACACCCGAGGTTAGGCTTGCTAAGCTAGAACAAGATAGAATGGGACTGGAAGGGGAGCTCAAAGAAAAGACGAATACAATAGAGGATTTAAAGAAACGTATCAGTGACCTCGAGGCAATATATAGGGAAAGGCTAATAGTTAAAGAAGATTAATGTTGTATTAGAACATGCGCCTCCGATTGGATTTGAAAATTAATTAATCAAGCGAATAAGTATTGGAGTCGTATTATTTT
>CAYFUV010000130.1:0-2683 GCA_964346435.1 uncultured Candidatus Bathyarchaeia archaeon
CTAGTTGAAGTCTCAAGGCGATGAGGTCGAAGAAACCCCAGAACATCCTGGAAGCCCCATACTTTGTCTTTCCATGTTTTCTTGGGCAATGTTGAACCTCTACTTCACCTATTCTGTAGCCTCTATGATGGGCCATATTGAGAAGGAATCTATGTTGATCTATTCGGAGGTTAAGGTCTTCGAGCACCTCCCGTTTGAATACTTTTAGACCGCTATTGAAATCATGTAGGCACATTCCAAAAGAAACGCGTGAAACAAAGTTGTAGATTGAAGAAGGAATCTTCTTGAAGATGGAATCCCTTCGATGTTTCCTCCAACCATTCACAACACTATACCCTTGCTGGATTTTTGCCAAAAGCTTGGGCAAATCCTCAGGAGCATATTGAAGATCTGCATCAATCATCGCGAGAATATCTCCTGAAGCGTGGCTAAATCCTGTGTGAAGAGTTGCTGTCTTTCCCATTCTCCTTTTGTGGCGAAAAACTCTGACATTCCTATGTCTTTTGCACAAGTCCTCGGCTATTTTTCCTGTCCCGTCAGTGCTGCCATCGTCAACTAGTATGATTTCACCTTTAAGGCGATTTTCTTCAAACGTTTGAACGAGCCGCTCTACCAAGACAGGCAAAGACCCTTCTTCATTGTAGATAGGGACCACCACGGACAGTTTTTTGGTTTTTCCGCTCAGAATATCAAGCATCCTAACATTTGTGTGCATGTATACATTCCTCTTTTTTCATTTTTCTTATCAAGTAAGAATATGCTAAATGGAATCTACTGGGGGTTACTCCATAAGCGATTAAGGTTAGTAAAGTGACTAAAGTTATGTAGTAGCCTGAATCCTCTACCCACGTAAGTTCGTATTTGAAAGTTATAGTCAACGGATAATTAGGATCCTTTGGAAGAGATACAAACATGAAGTCTGGTCCTGCTTGGCATATAGAGATGTATTGTTTTTTTCCTTTTGCGTCCACTAGGTAGCTGATCCAATTCTTGGCATAGTGTTCTTTAAAGAGTATACCCTGAACGTTTTTGTTGTTTACATTAACAACAATTGTCTCGGCATTTGGTCGAACGGTTGAGTATTCGTCCTCTTGTACACTTCTTTGGGCCGGTCCAGAAGCCCATCCAATAGTTTTTGATAGAAAATCGGATTCAACGGAATTCCTGAAGAGTGCAATGTGATAAGGAAGATTTAACCCCGACCAAACCACGCGACCATCACCGTAGTTCCACGTTACAAATAGTGGATGCCCTTCTTCCCAAAGTAATGTTTCAGCCCCTTGTCGAACACTCTCATTGGTGGATGCTGAAACTGTCCATGCAGTCGCTATTTCCCCCGCTTCATAGATTGGAGGTGAAAAAGAGGTGAAGTCCACTTCTTCAGTTATTGGGTTGCCAGCCGCTGTTAAATCCCATTTCATCCCGAAATTTGTGCTTGTTGTCTTATCAACTGGGCAAGGGGAAGGCATGTAACGTGAATCGATGTCTGCGGAATAACCTGTTTCAATTATCAAGTTTCCGCCGTTTTCTGCGTACTGCTCAAGCAAGTTCCATGCTTTCGTTTTGTCGTGGTAGCTGTATCCATACAGAAGTATTGTGTCAAATTCTTCAAGCTCATTCAAAGTGTAGTCGTCGATGTTTTCGTTGCCTCTAACTGGGATGATGTGCTGACTGTTAAAATTTGAGTATGCTAAGCTTCTGAACACGTTGTTATATGCTGCTTCATTGCCTACGATAAGCAATGGCGGAACGTTTGTTGCTGAGGCTATTCGTGTGGAATTCCTGTAAGTGAATACATAATATGTCTTCTCTTTGTGAAGAAAATCATAAAAAGTACTTTTGTCAAGAAACTTTTGGAAATCGCTTTGATCATGCACAAGAATCCACTTAACTGCCCACCAATCTAACAAGAAATTCGTTTCTTCATAGCCAACAGATGAACTCCACACATTATATTCAAACCAGTAATTCCAATCGGGATATGGCAAATCATACGCCCCATAATGCCTTGTTTGAGGCGTGTCACACCTATAATTAAACCACTGCGACAAATATCCATCCGACCCTGCGATGCCTACACGAAACATCTTTTCATTTTTGGGAATCTCAAACTGATACTCATCTTTTGGTTCCAGTTCCCCTAGTTGGGTGAATTTATCTATGATGCTAGTGTGGGAAATAGAAATAGTCACGAGGAGCGTCAAAACTATAAGAATGATTGAAACCATTGAGGAAAAATGCCTTGAAAACCATGGATGCGGTATGGCTGTTTTGGTTTTACTTACAACATTTTTCAGTAATATCCCATTAACTGACGTAATGTATAGAGGGAGAAGCGTGAAAACATAGAACCACATTGATAAGCGAAACCATACGAATACTATGATTAAAACCGTCGAAGTGACAAGCGCGAGTAAGAATCTGTTTTCATTAGAGCTTTGTGAAGAAGTGATTCCTTTTTTCTTGTAAAACAATAACAGGAGTGAGAGAACGATAATAAGGGGCCATTCTATTAACGGGAGAGAATCCGCATAATAGGTTGGAGTGCCAAAAAGTAGTATCAGAACAACCTCTGAAGATTCTTCAGTAGAAAAAACTAATAATTGATAACTTAGAATGTGGCTGACTAATCGAATAAAATAATAGGCATTGAGAAGAATCGCGGGAATTGATATCTTCAAGA
>CAYFUV010000131.1:0-2263 GCA_964346435.1 uncultured Candidatus Bathyarchaeia archaeon
TGCTAAAGGTGACCTAATTCTGAAAGAAATGCCTAGAGGAAATGTGAAAGTAGATTTGAAAGCTTCAGGTTACAAAGGCAAAGATACAAGGATACCTACATTTGCAGTTCCAGATCAAAAAATCACAATAAGTTTAGAACGGGAGGTTAAAGAAAGAAAAGAAATAGTAAAAGCAGAAAACATCGAAGTATATATTGAAGAAGAAGGAATTCTGAAGTTTGATGTTATGGGCAATAAGCTTCTGCAAGCTGAATATATCGAATATTGCAAGAAAGGAATTCTTGAGAAAATAATTAAAATTGACGATTTGAAAAAGATTTGGCAGAATACGACAAAAAGAATGGAATTTAAGCAGAACCTAGAGAAAAAGGGCATTGACATAAATTTGCTAGCAAAACTTTTTGGAGCTCCTGATGCAGATGGATTTGATATGCTTGCACATATAGTTTTTAATGCACCTATAGTGAGTCGTAGTGCTAGAGCTCAAATATTGTTGGAAGCAAAAAAGAAGTTTATCGAAAAACACGGACAAGAAGCCAGAGAGGTTATGTTAGAGCTGGTTGATCGATATAAGACTCTGGGAATTGATGAAATAACTACTTCAAAAGTTTTTGATTTAAGGCCATTTGACAAAATGGGTGGCTTAATGAAGATGATTGAAATCTTCGGAGGGTTGAAAAAGCTGAAACTTGCAATAAAGGAAATGGAAAGAGGACTGTATCCTGATTTTGGTGGTGGTAAATTTTAATGTATAGAAGAGAACTAGCGTCAGAAATCGAACAAATATGTGAAATAATGAGAGCAGATGGATTAGATATTCTTGGATATATGGAGCAGCTTTCATGGCTTATTTTCCTGAAAGTTTTTGAAGACATGGATAAGAAACTGAAAATCCAAGCAGAATTTGAAGAAAAACCCTACAATCAGATTATAGATGAGAAATTTACTTGGTCGAATTGGACTACTAAGGATATGAGAGCCGAAGAACTGATAATCTTTGTAGAAACAGAATTGTTGCCTTATTTTAGAGAGCTTCATGGATCACAAGAAAAAGAGTTGATAGCAAATCTTTTCTCAGAGGTCAGGCAAAGAATGCGTGATCCATTTAATTTTAAAGAAGTTATTTCCAGATTGAAGAAGTTTGATTTTAACGACCCGAATGATTCACAAACAGTATCCCAAGTTTATGAAGAACTGTTGATGCTAATGGGAAGAGAAGGCGGTGCTGCAGGCGAATACTACACTCCTAGACCTATAATTCGGCTAATGATCAATATTCTAAATCCTAGAATAGGAGAGACAGTTTTTGATCCACTTTGTGGATCGGGAGGCTTTCTAGTCGAGACTTACAATAAGATCATGTATGATGAGAAGCTAACCGTTAATGAGTATGAAAGATTGCAAAAACAGACTTTCTATGGACAAGAACTCAAAGGAATACCTTATCTAATTGGGACTATGAATTGTATACTTCACGGACTTCTGTCACCGAATATAGTAAGAAAAGATACTTTCGAAGAAAATATAGTAACCACACCCACCAAACGGTATGACATTATACTGACAAATCCACCTTTCGGGGGGAAAATCTCCAATTCATCAAAAGACAACCTGCCATTTAAGACTAGCTCAACCGAATTAGGAGGTTTGGAGTATTGTATGAGAAAACTCAAGAAAGGAGGACGTTGCGGAATAGTGGTTCCTGATGGATTACTTTCAAGAAGCGGAGTCTATAAGCGAGTAAGAGAAGAGCTTCTAAAGAATTTCAATCTCCAAGCAATAGTTAGTTTGCCAACTGGGGTTTTTGCCTACATTTCACCAAAAGGAGGTAGCGGACCAAAAGCTAGTCTCATTTTTTTTGACACGGATGGACCAACAAAGGAAATATGGTATTATGATTTGGAGTCATTTACATCACAAAGAGGAAGATGGAAAAGTAGAAGGAAAAGGTACACCAAAGCAAATCCAATACTAGATGACGATCTAGTGGATTGCTTTGAAAAATGGAAAAAGAGAGAGGTTTCCTTTGATTCATGGATAGTACCGATTAGCAAAATTGCAGAAATGGACTATGATTTATCGGCGAATAACCCAAATAATATTAACGAAATTAAATATCCTTCTCCAACTGACCTGATGAATAGTATTATTGGGAAGGAAAAAAGAATTCTGAACATTCTTAATGAGCTTCAGGATTTTGCTATTAATAACTCAGTTTTTAACAAGGATGAAAAGAAATGGAAAATGGTGAAAATTTCGGATA
>CAYFUV010000132.1:0-1693 GCA_964346435.1 uncultured Candidatus Bathyarchaeia archaeon
AAATCGAATTTAATAATATGTGTCTTGTTTCAAAGCTATTTCGCAACTTTTTTGAAGCTATTCGTTCCTAATTTGGAATTGGCTTGGTTATTACTGGAAGGTCGCGATAATCTAATCACATAATCATAAAATATGCCAATAAAATATATTTAATTATATAAAATATGTTTGAGGCTGATATTTTATTAATAAAAATATAATATGGTCAAAACTAATATTTTATCGACAAAACTCTATTAGTTAATGAGCAAAAAGATGTAAAATATGACTGTCTACAAAGGAATAATTAAGTAGCAGGTGAGAGAAATGGAAGACGAAAAAACAACCAGCATAGTTAAAATTGAGGACATGAATCTGGATGAAGAACGAATTGCAGAGCAATTATATTACAACGCTGGATTAGATCCAGTAGTGAATGCTGGATTGAAAGACTACGATAAACGCATGCAACAAGAGAGCAAGTTCCTTAACAAGGTATTAGGTCCACGAGGAAGTGATATCAGAGGCTACGGGGAATCCGTAGCCAAGAGAGTTGCCTTTGCCGTATATGCTCTCCTAAATAAGCAGTATGGTGGTAAGGTAGGAGATATGAGGTCGTATATAATGAGCCTGGAAGACGATCGCGACAGGGCAAACACCAGGTATGATGATCTCATGGGGAGGGTAATCGGAATACTGGGAGACGAATACAAGGAGCTCAGAACTGATTCTAAGGAATTCATAGAAAAGCTAACAAAAACACTGGGAGATGATCTTAAAGAAGCCAAGATCGACCAAGAAGCACTCGCTGAAAGGTTAGCTGATATTGATGGTTTAAGATCAAAGATAAGTGCCCTGAACAAGGAAAATGAAGAAATAAAAGAAAAACATGAAGCACAATTAGCTGAGCTGAGAAGTGAGCACAAAGAAGAAGCAAGTAATTTGAACTCACAGATTGATATCTTAAATCGAGATATGGAGCAGCTCAAGGAAAAACATGAATCACAGATAGCTGAACTAAAAAGTGATCGCAAAGAAGAAGTCAGGGATTTCAAATCACAAATAAATACCCTAAATCAAGAGAAGGAAAAACAAAAGGAAGCATACGAATCTCAAATAACGACGTTGAAAAACGAACAAAAGGAAGAATCAAATAACTTTAAATCACAACTAGCTGAGCTAGATTCAAGAATAAAAGGATTAGAATCAGACAAAGCAGCTTTATCAAGCGATCTTGAACAGTTAACAAAGGACTATAACGAATTAAAGACGGCGATAAAAACATTAGCTGAAACCGTCCCTGGTGAAGAAATCGGGAAGAAGCTGAGCGGCGATTTATATGAGTTTCTCCTTGAGGATTCAAGAGTTCCAGACATGGTAATAGATGGTGTGGGTAAATTCATCAACTTTAAGAAACACCTGGGCGAATCTGTTGAAAGAGGTGTAAAAGAAGTATGTACGCGTGTGGAACAAATATTAACAAATACTAGATAAGAAAACGATTATTTAGGTAAATAATTATGTCCAGTACACGAGGGGGTTGGCAATGACTAACGAAGAATTAAATCAGTTAGATGAGGTAATCATCTCTCTGCATCCTGCAGACCCCATCAGCCACAACTCTGCTCAAATGGAACCACTGACATATCATTCGATTGCTACTGCCCTTATGGGAAAGGCATCAATGCCACCCAAATTCGGTGGAAATGCGAAG
>CAYFUV010000133.1:0-13520 GCA_964346435.1 uncultured Candidatus Bathyarchaeia archaeon
TACTTTTAGTTATAACCGATTTGGCTTAAAAGATTATTTCTCACAAGCAAATTCTAGTTCTTATTTACTCCATCAGCCCTTCCTATCTTCCTTTCGATAATTACGTACATGAGTCGAAGTTAAAGTGTGTGTGTGGGTACCTTGGTGCGAGCATCTTAATTTGAACCAAAACTACAAGAGCAGATCATAATTACAATTTTCAATAAGATAAAGAAACGATATTAACACGATTCATTCTCAATAATATTCCCATCTCTATCAATCATGGCTTCTTTTATCCGTGTTGTAGAAATCGGTATATCGTTATCGGCTAAAACAAGATTAATAGAAATAATTTGAAGTGGTGGAATCTGATTTTCATTTCTTATCTCATTGATAATCTTCGCATTCTTAACGCTCTCTTTGCTAACAATTATTGCATCAAATGTCTTGTCACTTGCGGCCGGTCCATAAGGGTCTTCCAAAGTGACTATTTCACTTCTCTTTTCCAGCTTGCGTTCTCTTAAAAAATCCATTAATGAATCCCGTCTTTTCTCGTATTCGCCCACGGAATGTTCCTTGTGTAGTTTCTTGGCGAATTCATCTGATGTTAGACCGATAACTACTCTTCTACTACTCTCAAAGGCTTTCAGAATTAATTCTTCATGGCCCTTATGGATTATATCGAATGTTCCCCCTAAAGCCATTTTTTTGAATCTCTTTTTGGCCATTCGTATCCCACTAAAGCTCTTATGAGGCTCTTATACTCTCAATTCTATCTTGATCAAGGTTTTTAAATAAAGTGTCTATAGTATAGCTTGCTACGAGTGAATAAGATGAAGTTAATTGTTGCGGTAACTGGCGCAAGCGGAGTAATTTACGCTTTAAGATTGCTGGAATTCTTGAAGGGGGAGAAGATCGAGACTAGCCTTATCGTTTCTGAACCAGCCGACACAATAATGAAGCATGAGTTGGGCTACGGTAAGCAAGGATTGTACAAGCTGGCCTCAAAGTACTACGATAATGGCGACCTATCATCACCCATAGCCAGCGGTTCTCAATTCTTCGATGCCATGATAATCATGCCATGTTCGATGAATACGCTGGCCGCCATAGCAAATGGATACTCTGATAACCTGATAAGGAGAGTAGCGGACGTTTCAATCAAAGAGGGTAGAAAGTTGATAATAGTGCCCAGAGAAGCGCCCTTAAGCGCCATTCATCTAGAGAATCTATTGAAATTATCCAGATTGGGCGTAATTGTGATCCCTGCCTGTCCCGCCTTCTATCACAAGCCAAAGAATATCGATAAGGTGGTAGACTTCGTTGTCGGAAAGGTTCTGGCTCAGCTAGGAATTAAACACGGCTTATATAAGGCATGGAAATAGCAGGCATGCCAAAAAAAATTTTTTTCCGAAATAACTAAAAAATAAGATCAATGATAGTCGTGCCTGCCTGAAATAGGTCTACCATCCACTTCCTCAACAATCGCCTTGTCATAAGAGTATGATAGCGCATCCCAGCACAAAAGCTACGGTACCGTATTCAAATCCAGATATCATTAGACCGAAAGCTGAACCAGCAGCCGGGGGGTGTTGAGTATCCGTAATTGCCATGAAGAACATCGAGAAACCTACAGATATCGCTGTTAGCAGTATATGGATGAGGCCTCTTCCGTAAGAGAGATCCAAGTTTATTCAAAAGCGAAGAATCAGTATGCAGGCTGTGGCGATGGTAAGACCTACTGCATGACCGCCGATCACTCTCCTTGGCCCCGCAGTCTTCGAATTGGGCGTTGCAAATACAATAAAAGTTGTAGCTCCTAAGGCGGCTATGATAGCGGTTTGTGCCGCGACTCCGAAGTAGGCCAAAATGCCGAAAAAAGTGATCATTGCCAATATGCTTTTGAAGATAGTATTCTTCAACGGCTCTTTATTGGAAGGGAAATATGATGATCGCATTCCTACATCACTGTCTGTAAAGTGACTTTTGAATATATTACTTTTAGCAATAAGGGTTGAGCGCGTTAATGATCTATTCTAGAACTTCTAATCCGGCTTCTTTTAACGATGGGCAAGAATATGCAAATATCATTTCCCAAGGCTCATCAAAAGGGTTGTTGAAGAAATGCGAGCAGCCTTTAGGAATCCAAACAGTATCCCCAGCCCTGACTTCGAATCTTTCATCCTCCACTTCGACCATTCCTTTGCCAGAGAGAATATAACATACTAACTCAGCATTTGGATGACGATGCTTTTTCTCAATCGCTTTACCGGATGCGACAGGTTCGATGCAAGCATAGGCAAAAGTAAAAACCTCAGCTCTTGCTGTCCTTCCGTCCACGAGTATCTGCCTAGTTATTTCGCCCATCTCTGGAATTGGATCGTCCAGACGATCTCCCGGTCTGATCAGATATTTTTTCCTATTCCCCAAACCAATCGCCCCTAAATCGCAAACAAATATTATGAGATCAGTCTCTCGTAATCGCTTTCTATTTCTCTAAATATCTTCCCAGAGTCTATTTTACCCTTACTCTTCAAATAAGCTGCTATCGTGGAGCCTCCTGCTCCCACACCTTCCTTAACGAAGCCATTTTCGTAAACTTTCAGGCCCTCGTATTTCGATTTCCCGAATGTGAGTTTAGTTGCAATTATAGGGATCGGAAGGATCTCATTAACGAGTCCCCTCAGGTCAGAAGTTTTATCTTCAATAATCCAATTCGTGGTTGCTATCGCCAAATTACTCTCAACTTCCTTGTCGATCTCCTTAATCACGGACAATACTGCCGCCATCTGGGTTCCACCCGCCATCAATACGGGTTTGCTTTTGGCCACACCAACGCATACCCCTGCGTGGGCAGGAATCATAGGATCTCCCATCTCGCCAATCACGGTGAAAACATCCTTATCCTTCAATTTCTTTAGAGCCTGCTCTACGATCCTTGCTTTTAGGCCTTGAGGATTGTTTGGCATTGAGCTGCTGACTTTATCATAGGCATCGTATCCCAGTCCAGCCAAAGTGCCTAAAGCTGTTGTTGTTCCCCCGGCTATGCTTTCGCCAACCACAACATAATCATTAGTTTCTGCTAATCCTTGCCCAATTCCCTCTGCCTTTTCAAAAATCTTATCTGGCTCGATAACCGCTTTTTCCCTTCTAATATCCTTACCAGCTTTTTTTCCAACCTCAATAAATGGGATTTTTGGCAGAACATTCAGTCCAGCATTTATTGCCAGAAAAGGGATATTCGCTAAGCTGAGGGACGTTCTAGTAATTATCGCAGGCGTCGGTATGCCCTCTGGCGTAATCGGAACGCCTTCGATGCATTTACACTTCCCAAGCTCGACTAATTCTACGTCTGCTGAAGGAGTAAAATCTGTTATATCTGGATCTGCACCGGCTGCCGAGATGCCCTCTATCTTACCAACTTCCGTATTGGCGATTACACAGGCAAATAATGGCGTCTTACCCCAGATCTTTTCCAATATACTCTTAGCTTTTTCTTCTTGACTAACAAAAATCAGGTCGCCGTACATATTAACACTCAACAATTAAGACCGATTCTATCTCCGATCAGTGCGAAGAGAGCGGCAAAAGCCGCATTCTCAGCTTTATCGTAAGTATCGTCAGTCCCGATGATCAGGACGTCTCCCTCTCTGAAATCGAATGATTTGCTCAGAATGCCGTTATCGATTTCCGATTCCTCTCTCGGAAATCTTAACTCTTTATCCTTGAATATCAGAACGCTGGCGCCGAGAGAACCAATTTTTATCGCTGCATCCCTCTCCTCAATGCCGTTCTTAACATAATTAGCTACATTTCTAACTAGGACGGCAACATCGTTACTTCCAATCGTAAGATCTCTACTATCGATCGCTTTCGGACCCAGAACAAATTCATGGAGACCCGTAAGAAATTGCTTACCCTCCTTCGTCAGAGTATGCCCCGATGCAACAGCGGATTTCAAATAGCCAATTTTTATAAGAGTTCTCAAGATGCTCCTAACAGTGCCTTCGCCCAGAGTCAACATCTTTGCCAGATCTTTTCTTCCGACTGTATCTTCTCTTTCGATAATGAGAAGAGTTCTTAAAACATGAGCTCTATCATACTGCCTAAGAGCGCCCTTCATGCAAAATCCTCTCCAACTCTTCTCTCGAATTGAAACTGATCGTTTCCTTTCCTTCAATTGAGTAGAAGCAATCTTTGCCTTCTGTTACGATGTTTAGGCCAATTGGTACAAAATCACCTATTGTTAGGCTTGGAGAAAGTCCCATTTTTTTATAGCTTTGCTTCGATGTTACGACGGAGATAGGACGTTTCAGCTCATTATATTTTGCCAAGAGATCTTTGATTAGGGATGAAGTCAAAAAAGGAAGGTCGGCTGAGACTGAAAGAAACTCGTTGAATTTTCCCTTAAGGAACTGGGTATCTTCAACATATCCCTCTCCAGGAGTTCGAATCGTCTTCAGATTCAACTTCCTTGCTTTTTCTTCAGTTCTTGGCGTATTTTTCGTGATGGCAACGAGTATTTCATCCACTTTGGCATTTCTTAAAGCAGTCGAGATTCTCTCAAGTATCGTTTTCCCTTCGATTTCTATGAGAGGCTTTTCTACATCCATATTCAGCCTCTCTCTTTTTCCGCCTGCCATTATTATTGCTCTCATACTCGAATCCCGTCTCTCTAGACCAAAATCACCAGCACCAGTAAGGACGCGACTCTCGATAGTTCGTTAATCGCGCCAATTACATCGCCATTTATTGCCCCGAAATTCTTGTGAGCAATCTTAACGAGTATAAATGAAGTGAGTATAGACACTAGAATAGCCAGCATTCCGAAGAAATGCAATAAAATGAAAGAGAAGACTACCGACAGCAAAATTGAAAGTGGAAGCACTTTTCTGTTCAACTTCTTAATGAATGTTCTTCCCATTCCCTTCTTCATAGGTTTTCCGAAGAAGATCGAGGATAGCATCGCTGTTTTTGCGCCGGATTCTATAACGATGATTTTGAAGAGATCTCCACCGATGGCATGAAATGAGTATACAAGAAATAGAACGGTGAAGAGAGTAAATGTTATTCCGGCAATTCCAGTCTGCGTATCTTTCATTATTCTGGCCTTTCTTTCTCTACTTCCGCCAGCATATACTCCGTCCGCAAAATCCGCCAGGCCGTCTAAATGATTCAATCCGGTTACGAGGTACAAAAAAATCACGGTCAGCAGCGTAGCCAATAATCGATCAATGAACCTAAAAGTGAGAAAGGCAAAAGTGCCAACAATAATTCCAATAATTATGCCCAAAAAAGGCAATAAGTAAGAAAGTTCGGCGGCCTTCTCGATGGATGTTCTACGAGTGGGCAGCCGCGTAAAGAAGCTGATTAATTCCAACATCTGACATCCTCTTTATTCGAATACTTTTGTCATGATTCCCGCTATTAGCCCAGCCACAACATCATCAAGCATCGGACCAAGTTCAGATAGAATTCCAGGTTTCTTCTCATCGTATCTTTTCAGATTGAAAATGGCATTTGTTCCACCGATGTAATTCGCAATACTCATGCCCAAAATTTCATCAGCAACGAGATTAACTGGATCTTCTTTATTCACCTTTGGCTTCTCTTTTTCAATTTTCTCATGCAGCAGATATCCAGCCCATAATAACGAGAGAACATTAATATCTTCAAGATATATATCCAGAAAGAGTCTAAACTTCTTCCTTGCTTCTTCGCTTAGATCGTCAGAAAGCTCGAATGCTGCGTTTTCCAAGTCTTTTTTTGCGACATTTAACTTCTCTAAAATATCCTTCATGCTGAAGCCTCCTTCAGAATAATCTTCAAAGCTTCCTTTGGATTCCTAACAAATATAGCGCCATCTGCCTTCAATCGATCCATATATTTCGCTAGGTCGCCATGAATGAAGTCTCTCTGGGAGATCGGCGAAGAGTCTATTACGATAACCCGTACTTCGTTATCTAACGCTATTCTCGCAGCTTCAATATTCTTCATATTACCTGGCCCAATGGGGAAGTTTGAAACTATCACAAAGTCCGAACTTTTTATAGATTCTATGTTGGCATTATGTGATTCATCCGATATTTGGGAAAATGGAATCTCGCCGATCACAGGAATCTCCAGGCTCTTGGCCGTTTCAAAGTCGGAATCAAGGATATTTAAAACGCCTGCAGTAACCTTAAATCCCTTGTCTAACAGATGCCTCATCATATCGCTGCCAGAGCCACCGCCACAGATCACGTGAACCGTGTGCCCCTCTTTTTTCCCTACATGTTCTGTAAAGAATGGTGTTACGTAAGGAGTATTCGTGATGGGATGTCGCTTAATTATTACGTCTAAATCGTAAGTTTCTTTGATGTTCTCAGGCGTCAAGACCTCGGTCGGCGATCCTTTAGAAGTAACGAGTCCTTTATCCAACAAAATAAGCTTATCAGAATATTGAGCAGCCAGATTCAAATCATGAAAAACTGAAATTACAACGATCTTCTTTTGCTCACATAGATCTCTAACTAGATTCAGAATTTCGATTTGACTGTTGATATCCAAATAAACGGTTGGTTCATCCAGCAGAAGGATCTCAGGCTCTTGGGCCAGTGCCCGAGCTATTATTATACGCTGCTTTTCACCGCCGCTTACCTCGTCAAATGTCCTATCGGCCAGATGGAGCGTATTCGTCAATTTCATCGCCTTCTCCGCAATTCGAAAATCTTTCCTGGTTTCGGTCTTGAATCTTTCTGTATGGGGCGTCCGACCCATCAATACAAGCTCGGATACGGTGAAAGCGAAATCTACGTTGGAGGTCTGCGGAACCACGCCAATTTTTTTGGCGACTTCCTTCTTACTAAATTTTTGAATGCTCTCGTCGTCTATAAGTACGGTTCCAACCTGTGGGCTTAAAACGTTACTAATACACCTTAGCAGAGTAGTCTTTCCTGAGCCGTTGGGTCCCATTATTCCTAAAAATTCTCCGCTTTTGACTTCAAACGTTATGTCATCCAAGATTCTAGTGCTTTCGTATGAGAACTCGATATTCTTGATCCTAAGATGCATAGACGTAGTAACCTCTTTTCTTGCTCTGTTTCAATAAATAAACGAAGAAGGGTGCACCGCAAAGCGCGGTAACAACACCCACCGGAATTTCGGTAGGTGCCAGTATTGTTCTCGCGATAGTATCAGCCCAGACCAGGAATATGCCACCAGTTAATGCCGATGCAGGAAGAAGTATACGATGGTCAGGGCCAACCAGAATCCTCATCAAATGGGGTATTATTAATCCCACAAAGCCAATAATCCCGCTGAAGGCCACTGCAGTCCCAGCAACTAGAGAGGATAAGACAAGTAGTATCTTTTTTACGGTTTCAACATCGATTCCGAGATGCGTAGCTGGTTCTTCTCCTATAACGATCGCATTAAGATCTCTTGAAAAGAAAGAGATAACAACTGTTCCGAATACAATTACTGGAAATGCGATAATGACTATCTCCCAACTTGCCCTATATAACCCGCCCAAGAGCCAGAAGAAAAGAAAACGAAATTGTTGACTAGCCAGATACATCATGAATGACATCACGGCCGTTAGAAAGGATCCTATCGCTATGCCCGTTAGAAGAAGAGTCTCAACTTTTACTTTTCCTCCAGTTCTAGCGATCAGATATACGGCGAAGACTGTTGCCGTAGCCCCGATAAAGGCCAAAATCGGCGTAGAATAGATACTGGCGCTTATGGAAAGGCCAAGAAGGATTGAGGCAGAGGCGCCCATTGCAGCTCCCGCAGACAGGCCAACTATAAATGGATCAGCCATCGGATTCCTGAATAATCCTTGCATCGTTGTTCCAGAGACCGCAAGCGCACAGCCAACCAACGAAGCCAGCAGAATTCTTGAAAATCTCATATCAAGAATAATCGTTCGATATACATCTGGCCAATCTTCATGGTTTCCAAACAGGATGTCTATTGCAGCATTTATCTGAATTTTTTCTAGATTTCCTCTCCCTATAGGGCCCATTGCGCCTATCATGGTCGATGCGATAATAGTGAAAACAAGCATCACAAATAGGACAACTATAATCAATCGCCATCTAGCGCGTTTCCTTTCAAAGTATAATTTTGCCATCTGCATTCAAATCTTTTTTCGAAATGGCCAATTCGCTTGTCTCATGAAAAAATTTCAGGATGAATTAATTTGGCCAGTTGCTCAAGAGCATCTACAATTCTTGGACCTGGACGCGCCATGATGCTATCGTCAATCGTATAAATCTTATTATTCCTTATCGCATCTGTATCCTCCCACCCAGGTCTGCTCTCGATATCTTCGGTCGTCGTTGAAGCATGAGCGCCGACTGTATAAATAATAACTTCAGGATTGCTAGCTACTAGAAATTCGTTTGTTATCTCTGCATAGGGGGCCACTAGCGTCGAGGCAACATTATTGCCACCGGCCATGACAATCAGATCATTGCCGAAAGAACCAGGGCCATACGTCCAATAGGGATAGTATTCTATGTATACGCGAGGTCTGGAGAGCGAACCTTCGCTTGTCTTTGAAGTAACAGCATCGATCCTTTCTTCGAGGCTATCAGCTAAATCATTCGCAATCTCTGCATTATCACCGATCGTTCCAATGATCCTGATATTTTGAATAATTCCCTGTATGTTATTCGGGGCCAAAGCAACTACAGTCAATCCTTTCGTCTCCAACGTCGCCACATTGTCTTTTGTGGTCATATCCGATACAAGTACTAGATCTGGCTCCAACGAAACGATAATCTCTATATTGGGGGTCAGGTAGCTCCCGATCTTCGTTTTGCTTTTGGCTTCCTCAGGATAGTCGCTATATTCATCTACCGCGATTACCTTGTCGCCAAGTCCAACCGCGTACAATATCTCCGTAGTGCTGGGAGAAATTGAGATTATCCTTTGAGGACTTTTGGGAACTTCAACCGCTCTCCCATAGTCATCAACGACCGTTATTTTGGGCTCTTCAGACCCTTTCTGTTCAGACGGATCGTAACTTATCAACAACAGGGTTATTACTGAAGTCATAACTATGACGATTAGAACAACTGAAATCGCTATAATCGCTGATTCGCTCATACCTTCTCTTCTATACACGTGACTTACCCACCTAATTGGATAATATATCCAATATATCCCGGTATATTAACTTTGTAACAAAATTCGAAAACCATATCATAAAAAACGCCATCCCAAAGAGAGCGATTGAATCTAAAAGCTTTATGTGATCCATTCTATGATTCATTACTTCAAAAAAGGCGATAATCTCGATGGAGAGACCGATAGCCTTCGATAATCAAGGGCAGCAGTTAATTGGCATACTTCATGCCCCAGAGGGTCTGCAAGGTCAAAAAGCTCCTGCGATAGCTATGTTTCATGGTTTCAGGGGCAACAAGACCGAGACACACCGTCTATTCGTATACATCGCTCGAAGGCTATGCGATATCGGATTCGTGGTTCTTCGTTTTGATTTCAGGGGATGTGGAGACAGCGATGGCGAGTTCGAGGAACTCACGGTTCATGGCGAAGTAAGCGATGCCGAGAAATCAATCGATACTCTTCAAGAACAAAGTTGTATCGATAAGAACAGGATCGGAGTCATAGGCCTAAGTCTCGGTGGAAGAGTGGCAACAATCCTAGCTTCAAAAGATGAACGAATTAAATTTATCATCCTACTCTCTCCAGCATTAGGGCCGTCGAAAGAAAGAGTGCTATCATTAATCAACGATGAGGCTATGAAGAGACTTGACTCTGGCGAGTCAATTGAGTTTGAAAGGGGTTGGTACTTGAAGAGATCTTTTTTCGATTCGTTAGACGATCCAGTATCGCTAGAGATAATGGACAAAATTCAAGTTCCAATATTGATCATCCACAGCGATAACGATCAGCGGGTGCCAATCGAGAGTGCTAAAGAGGCTTATGAAGTCATTAGGGATTTGAATAAGAAGAATGAATTATACGTAGTCAAAAACGGACAACACTCGTTTCCAAAAAGAGAGCATACTCTAGAAGTAATCGATAAAATGAGTGAATGGCTTCTCTCACTGGAGCTAAAATGAGAATATAATTTTCATATTTTTATAGCGATCCTACCGCTTCTGCAGAATGAAAGGACTTTGTTTGTTTTATAAATAGTAAGCGTCATAAATAATCAATAGCGAAAGGGTGAAGGGGAAAAAAATTTGGCAAAAACTTATACCTGTAACCAGATGGGCGCCATAGCCGCTCTGCTTGCAAGCGCACTATGGTCGCTTGCTGCGATTGGTACAGTCGTGATAACAGGAGCAATGTCGTCTACTCTTTTGACAGCATACGGCATATTGGTTATCATCGCTTGGATACTAGTCCCACTATATGTTAAGCTGGTCAAGCCCGCATTTCTCGTTGGGATGATCGTCATTGTTATAGCTGCAATCGGGCTCTTAGTGATGCCCGGTACACCGGCATGGTATACATTCGCTTACCCACTATACCATTTCTCAGTTATCGTATTCTACATAATCATGCTGGGTGGCCTATACTATAGCTACAAGACTTATAAGGAACTTAAATAGGATTGACTCAACGATACGGGTTTTAACTTCCTTATTTTATTTTAGATCGATTCCTAAAAATAGCTATTTTCTGGTGATTGTTTTTACGAAGTCTTCCTCTCCTTCCGCATAGCCAGATGCGATTAGGGTGTCTTTTTCTTCAATCTTTAGACTTCCCCTGGGCCTAATCAACCGACTTCCCCTGCGAATCGCAAGAATCCAGAAGCCGGTTTCTTCAGGGATCTTTGCTTGTTTCAGGCTTTTTCCGACAAACATGGATTTCTTCGGTACTTTTATTCGAACAACCGTCTTCTCTGCTTCTTCAATCGCCATCTTTACAACTGGATGAGGTTCAATTCCCCGCAAAACCAATTCGGATATCTTTGCTGCCGCATCGGCAATTACCTCAGTGAAAAGACCCAACCGAATAAGGCCCAGATAGTGTTTCGACTCTTTTGGATCGAATCGCTTTGAAATAGCCAATAATTCAAATTCGGTATGCAGTTCGTCCACGTATTCCTCAAGGAACTGAACTTCTTCAGCAAGTTCTCGGCTCTTCAATAGGAGGGAAGAGTAGGCCAGATCTAGCATTAACTCAGACGTATCCTTAAGTTCCACTAGCCTCTCTACAATCTCTTCGAATCTCTTCTTTTTCTTCGGCAATCTTGAGCACTCTAAAACTCTTTGATCTTTGCTTTTGCTGCTTCTCCCAATTCCTTAAGACCTTGTTGTGTTCCACGAACGATCAAAACGTCCTCTTCCTGTATGATCTCCTCCTCTTCCGGGTCTATAACCCATTTTTTCCCTCTACGAATAGCGATAATATCTACGCCTATTTCGGGTGCGAGATCGAGATCACCAACTTTTTTGCTTATCAAAAATGATTTCGACTGGACTTTGAAACGGGCGAGTTGTTCTTCAACTCTCTGGAATACTTCTCGAATTATCGGATGAATCCTTATGTCTTTCAGAACGAGTCTTGCAATGTCGGCTGCCGCTTCAGAAATTTTTCCTGCCGCGCTAGCGACCATCGGTATCCCAACCAGGGTTTCTGCGTCTTCAGCATCTCTGGCCGCCAGCATTGCGTTCATATTAAGAAGGTAGACAAGAGTCTCTACCTGTTCATCAAGTTCAAGCACTTCTTCTGCCAATTCCTCATTATCGAATAGCGCAGCAGAGTACGATAAGTCAATCATAAGTTCAGATATGTCTTTTACTTCAATGAGCAAATCTCTTACTGAGATCGGCTTATACTCAACCTTCTCGATATCCGCCATCAGACGTTATACTCCGAGTTCAAAAATCAAAGTAGAAGGAAGATCAAGATAAAACTTTCTAGTCCGGTCATTCATACGAAAGAGATATACATAATGCGAACAGTAAATATGAGGCTAAAAAAGCGAACGAAAAATGACTTCGCAATGTCTCGGCATAGAGGTGAAATGATAATGGATGGTGATCTTGAAGATGGTTTATCTATCTCGAGTGACGAATCCATTCAGAAGAATAGCGAAGTCGCTAAGAACCCTCAAGACTTTTAGGGAATCTTTTGCTGCATTACTTTTCGGTTTTGGCGGATTAATCGCAGGAAGTATTCTCGTTACATTCGTATCATTGATATTCATCAGTCCTTGGACAATCATAATGTATCCTTTAGTGCTTAGCTCGAGGGGCGCCATCAATGGTGTACTAAGCGGGCGTTTAGGCACCGGATTACAAACTAGGCTAATTGAACCAGGATTCAGAAAAAATACAAGGTACTATTATGTTATCCTTGCGGCCGTACTGACCCTTTCTCTCATTTCAAGCCTTCTGGCCGCATCGATTACTTTTATAATCGCATTTTCGATTTTTGGTGTGGCATTGCGAGAGTTGGATAGAATATTTCTTACCTGCATAATTGCAAAAGCACTATCGGTTCTTGTTACCGCACCTTTCTCCTCAGGCCTAGCTTTTATCTCTTATAGAAAAGGACTTGATCCGGACGTATTTGTTTATCCAATCTCCGCAACCATAGCCGATATCTGGACTACGATCTCATATGTTCTTACGCTTGGACTGGTATTCTTGCCTAAACCATTCTTCAGCCCGGCTATCTACTTCTTCGGATTCGCATTCATCGCGGCAATAATACTTTTGTCAATTTTTTTCAGGAGAGACGAGGATTATTGGAAAACCCTTAAAGAGGCTTGCTTGATGACTCTGACCGTAATCCCCATAAGCGCAATCGCTGGATTCGCCCTGTCTAAAGTAAGAGTCCAGATGAGAGAGAGTCCGGGATTATTGACAGTATATCCGGCTCTGATCAATACTTTAGGGGCTGCCGGAGCGATCTTCGGTTCTCTTTCAACCACGAAGCTAGCTTTGGGTTTGATTCGGGCTAGGATAGGCGAGTTAAAACGCGAATTTAAGGATCTAAGTCAAATTGGCAGCGCTATTTTGATCATATACGTCATATATGGCGTTATTGCCTCATCTATCGAGGGAGGGGCCGTATCTTTCGCGATAATCTTGCTTTCACTGATAATTTTGTTTCCAATAATCATCGGCATCGCTTTCTCAATCGGGATCCTTGCATTTATCAAAGGATTGGACCCGGACAACTTCATAATCCCTTTTGAGACTACATTGACTGACGCCTTGTTGACAGTTATATTATCTATATTGATAGTCCTGTTCTAGCCTCTATGATATTTTTACCGCATAGCGGTGTTGGTTCTAGATAAATTTGTAGAAAAAAAATTTGAAATTTAATAAAAAGAAATTAAGTTGGGTTTTACGTCATCTTCGTATAGCTAGCGTGGATGCCACGCCGAAAAAGCCAGCCAATCTCTTTGCAATTATTAAAAGAGTTACGGTAGCGCGCGCTATATCTTAAATAATTGCAATTTTTACAAGTATATTTCAAATCACGATGGTGTAAATTTCTTATGAAAAAGTATGATGCGATAGCAATAGGCACAGGTTCTGCGATGAATATCATCGACC
>CAYFUV010000134.1:0-5102 GCA_964346435.1 uncultured Candidatus Bathyarchaeia archaeon
CCTTCTTCAAATGGCTCCCCTTTTAGCCAACGACATTCTACATGATCGGGATGCCAAGCTTTGAAATTTTCCTCGAAATGTAAAAACCAATCAAAAATCTTTTCAGGCGTTGTTTTTATCTCTATTGAGTCTGTTAGAGTTATCATTTTATTCCACTTATTTCATACTAATGGCGCTTTCGCCCTAACTTAAACTCATAAAGATATTCAAAATATTTTTTAAAATATAGGTTAGGAGAAGATGAGGGCATTATACATTGGTTTCTTATTCGCTTTGATCGTCGGGTTGCTGGCTAATTTCCATGAGGCGAATATTAGTCAACATGGGCATGCTCAACAATTATCTTTCACCTATGCTTTAGTCGTGAGGAAGACTTTAGAAGGTACCGCCCCAGAATCTGATTGGGGATTTATAGGTTCCGACCCAATAGGAGCTTTCACCATTGATAAAGGGGGTGGAGAAAAGACCTTTACTATAACGACTGAACAATATGGAGAAACGTACACTATCACTGAGATGACAAAATCTAGCTACATAGCCTACGGTCGTGCTGAAATTGAAGAACATCTTGACGACGTTGAATTTACCAAGACCCATGTTGTTGAAATTAAATTGGCAACGCCTTATGTTACTCATATTGCAGAATTTAGAAACCTCGCACCTCCAGTTGGAGGATACTATAAACATGTGGACAGGCTAGCGATTGTAGCGCCTTACTTAGCGATAGCGACAATAGCCTTAGCATTCGTCTTAATACGCAAACGTTTCTAAAACCTAGAACTCAAATTCTTATTTCTCATTTTCCTTGCAACCTTTCCTCTGTTAAGGAGAGATTTATCGACCCAGAACACCCAGCTTTTCCCATTCAAGTGGGTAATTTCGGAAAAACTGAGAACCGAGCTGGCTAAACAAGTCTCCTATTCTTTCTTATTCTTTTTTACTTCATTGATATATTTATCAATCCTATTATCGAGTATCTGAAAACTTGCCTCATCGATTTTGCCATTCTTCAATTCTGATGCAACCAAATCCCTTAATTCATACAAAGCTGACTCGCACTTGGCAGTATTCTCTTTAAAGGAAAGGTATAGTTTATCGACTCTATCAAATAACAATTTCAAACGGCTTTTTTTCCTTTTATTCATATACCAAGCGAGGACCGCGCCTATGACTGCCAAACCTCCGATGATTGCTTCTAATCCTATCTCTGTTCTGAGTGGAATAACAAAGCCTGGCAATTCTTCTGTCTCGGTTTTAGGGATTTCTTCGGGAGTTTTTGTTCTTGTAGGAGTTGGTGTTTCCTTGGGGACCGGCGTCTCCTCGGGAGTCGTTGTTTCCTCGTGTACCGGTGTTTTCGTTGGAGATGGTGTGATTATGGATGCAGGCAACGGATTTTCAAGCAATCTAATCTTCTTATCTGATCCTCCAGATACGATGTACTTGCCATTTTTAGAGATTGAGACTGATTTTACCTCTTCCTTGGTCTGATATCTCCATATGTATTCAGAATTTGTGAAATTTTTATCAAATAGAAAGATATTGCCTGTTTCATCGCTTACTACAGCATAGGAACCATCTTGAGAAATATCTACTGATAAAATCTTTTCGCCAATCTCAAATTTCCAAAGTGGTTTATTATCTTTGAAGTCTTTATCGAAATAATAAATCCAGCCATCATCACTACCAGTCACAATATATTTCCCATCACTTGAAATGGCTAAAGATCTTATGATTCCTCCAGTTTGAAACCTCCACAGATATGAATCATGGGAGAATTTCCTATCTGCAATATAGACGTATCCGTCTCTATTTCCTGTAGCGATAATTGATCCGTCAAAGGACATAGATAATGAACGAATAGGAGATTCTGTTTCAAGTTGCCACAAATATTTGTTGTTTGTATATTCAATATCAAAGAAGTAGACGTTCCCATCATGGACTCCAGCAGATATATACTTCCCATTGCCAGAGATCTTGATTGTGTTGATCTTATCTTTAACACTAAAGCACCACAATTGATCACCTTGCTTTCTATCAAGAACACATACTTTCATACCAGTCCCTCCAGCCGCGATTGTAGAACCATCAGAAGAGATAGATACTTCGTTAACTTCTCCGACTGTTCCATGCCGCCAAATATATTTATTTCCGGTAAACTCTCTATCCAATAGGATTATGCTTTTTTCTTTGCTCCCAGCTACTATATATTTTCCATCAGAGGGCATATCGATTGACTGAATATCTTCGAAGGTTTTATAGAACCATAATGCTTTTGAGCGTGTAAGATTTCTATCTAGAAAATAAATTCCGCCTCGTCCACCAGCACAAATGTATGAGCCATCATCAGACATTGAAACGGAATTTATAGTTACGCCTCCTAAGTAATCCCAAACTAACGGTTGACCCATTACGATACTGGATTTTATGGATATCAATAATATGAAGATCAAAAAACAGTATAGGAATCTCCGCAAGTTGGCCTCACCATTACTGTTTGTATTTACTTCATTAAATATTTAATAATTTTCAAAAATTACTTAGTGCATCCCCATCTTAAAAAAACAAGTAAGTTTTTTATTTTAAAATGATTCGGGCATCAACTGCTATGGAACCGCGTTCAGTTACTATTAGAGGATTTATATCTATCTCATTTATATGATTGTGCTTCATCAAATTTGAAACTTTTATTAATATTTCCACCAACTCCCTAGGATCGGCTTTGGGCAGGCCTCTCACACCCTTTAACAATTCTTTTCCCTTCAATTCGTTTAACATATCCATTGCATCACCTTTAGTTATTGGGATCAATCTGAAAGCCACATCCTTATAAACCTCGACAAATATCCCGCCAACTCCAAACATTATCATTGGACCGAACTGAGCATCCTGTGTTGTTCCGATAATAAACTCAGGACCTTCCACCATCTCTTCAACGAGTACCCCCCTGATGTCTTCCTTTGGAACGACCTCTTGTGCTTTATTCATCATCTTGGCATAAGCTTCCCTGACTTCTTGATCCGAATCAATTTTAACCTTAACGCCATCTACTTCTGTTTTATGAATTATCTGATGCGATACAATTTTCAAAACAACTGGATACCCAATTTTCTTTGCAATATTTACTGCTTCTTCTCGAGATTTTGCCAAATGAGAGCGATTAAAAGGTATTCCTGCCTTAGCCAAAATCCTTCTGGATTCATCTAAAGGAATGGATTTTATGCCTTCATTGACCGCATTTGTCAATATGTCTGATATAGTGTTATCGATATTATCTTTCATACCAATCCCTCTCTGCGTAAGAACCTCATTCGTTCAACGAGAGCATACATTGCGAATACTGCCCGCTCAGGATATTCTATTTCGGGTATACCTTGACTATCCAAGTAATTTTCTGATTCTTGTGAGACTATTCCCACAAAGGATACGGCAATCGGTTTTTTAACTCTTCGATGTATTTCAACAATACATTTGGCAACATTCATCGTATTGGCTGTTGCTACCGGTGAGAGTAACAAGATGACGCCATCTACCTCCTCTGCATTCATAACTATATTCAGGGCGTTATCATATCTTTGGTCTGTCGCATCGCCAATAATATCTACTGGATTCCGGTGGCTCCAATTAGGAGGACAACACTTGTCTAGTTTGGTAATTGTCTTTTTTTTCAATTTGACAAGTTTTAAACCTAGTGAATAAGCTGTGTCGGCTGCAAGAACGCCTGGACCTCCGGCATTTGTAAGAATGACTATGTTTTCGCCCTTTGGAACTGGCTGATAGGCTAGCGCGCGTGTAGCATCAAAAAGCTGGCTTAGTGTCCTTGCTCTGAAAATTCCTGCTTGTCTGAACGCTGCCTCATAAGCTACATCCGAGCCCGCGATACTGCCGGTATGAGATGAGGTAGCCTTGGCACCTTCCTCTGTATGTCCAGCTTTAAAAGCTACAATGGGTTTATCCCTTACTACCCGCCTTGCTATTTCATAGAACTTTCGAGCATCCTTCAATGATTCGATATACAACATGATGCAGTTAGTTTCTGGGTCTCTATGAAAATACTCTAATAGGTCAGCATCGTCCACATCTGCTTTATCGCCTATACTTATAAAATTAGAGAAACCAAAGTGTTCCTCGAATGAATAATTTATGATGGATGTACATAGCGCTCCACTCTGGGATACAAATGAGATTGGGCCACGATTTGGAATAGAATCTCCAAAAGTTGCATTAAGATCACTGTAGATACTCATAATCCCCAAGCAATTGGGCCCGATTATTCGTATGCCATATTTTCTTGCTTCTGATATTAACTCTTCCTCCAATTTCTTTCCTTTAGTGCCTGTCTCTGAAAATCCTGCCGTTATTATAACGACTGATTTTATATCGTTTTCACCACAATCATGAATAACCTGTTTCACTGCTCTTGCCGGTACGCATAGGATCGCAAGATCAATTTTTGAGGGAACATCAGCTAATGAAGGATAACAATTGAGTCCGTAGATCTTATTTGCTCTTGGATTGATAGGAAAGATACTCCCTTTGAATCCTTTAGACATGCCCCTCTGTTCATTACCTCTTGAACCATATAGAATGTTTTTCAATATTGCATTACCTACTTTTTCTTCAGAGGAAGATGCTCCTATTACTGCCACTGAGGAGGGTTTAAAGAAATTGTCTATCTCGTTCATACTTCAACTCCCCTAAATATATCAATCATTGATATTTATCGCTATTCCCTACTTGCATATGGGATCCTAGAAAGTGTGATCTAATCAAGTCTGATCAGAAAGATGATTGCTAAGCCTACTTATTTGATTAATCTTATAAGGATTGAATGGAAAAATAATAGGATATCCTCTTTAGATCTGATCGAATTAAGAGAGGACCCTTAAAAATTGTCAAGGACGATAATATTCAACTCTAAATCAATTCTTCTCCTTTTCATTCTTATTGCTTCAGTTTTTATGGGATTGAATATTGATCTCGCCTAGCTCGATTAGGGGAAAGCCAGGCGATATAGTGGAATTTACGATCTCTGCTACATCGGACTCGGGCTATGATCAGCTCGTCAATCTGGTAGTCTCTGGAGTGCCTGGTGGAGTAGTTGG
>CAYFUV010000135.1:0-2351 GCA_964346435.1 uncultured Candidatus Bathyarchaeia archaeon
CAAAATGGTTTCCTATGAAGATGCGCTTAACTATAGTCGCCGTGGCAGCAGGAGCCACCTTCTCCGGATGGGATAGATGGGTATCGACGCCTCCTACGGACGGCTACAGTTGAGCACTGTCATCCAATATATAGTTAATTATGCGGTGCCGTCCGATTAAAACTCTGATATTTCAACCTTTAATGGATGAATAACTTATATTTTTGATGGAAAAATATAAAAACATCAGCAGAATGGCACGATTTCCAGGTTAGCCTTGCGCAAGCCGAAAAAAGTTTCGCTATCATCCATGGCTAAATTTGAGAGAGGATTTCACTCCTTCTCTTCTCGTATTCCTCTTTAGTTATTAATTCATCATCAAGTAAAGCCTTAAGTTTCTTGAGTCGAACTGACGGCTCTTCTAATTGTGGAGTAGGTGGCTCTTCTTTCCTCTCCTGTTTCTTATAGAAGCATTCATTACACATTCCGGACCCTATATGCGGTCTTCGACTATCACGTAAACTTCCCGCTGCAGGACCAAGTAACGCGCCTGTAATACTAGCTGTTTCTCCATAATAATTGGAGCGTGGAAGTTTTTTACCGCAAACGGAACAGTGAGAGACACAATTAAAACAAAGGTGCTTCCCTTTATTCTCTGAAATGGTTTTTAAACGATATTGCTTTCCACATCTTTCACATTTCTTTTTGCCAAACAAAACGCCCTCACCATCGAGATGTGTTTCAGTTTTTAAATTATTAAAAGTTGTGCGCGTAACGTTGGCTATCCGTTGATTTCTATTAGCTGATTTCTAGGATTTTAAATAGAGGTGAATCTGTTTACATTGTGGTGTGAAATGATTGGGGTTGTCAGCAAATAACCAAGAGATACTTAGAGAAATTCAGAATTTTTTCACAAAAAACTTGTTGCACGCTCCACCAGAAATAAGGAATCGGTTTCCACCTATCTTTCTAAGAGAAGACGTTTCAATTTTTATTTTTTCCACATTAGACTACTTAATAATAGCATTTATGGATCAGAAGGAGAAGGAGCGTATTCGTCGCCTAAAAGAAAGGAATATACATCCTTTTTTTGCATTGATAAAACCGCCTGATAAGCAAGGCCCAGTTTTTTTCAGGCTTGGTGATGGGTCAAGAAATATGTATTTTGGAAAAATGATGCTAAAAGATGGTTTCGCGTTCTCAATCGGAAAGGATTGCACTCTTGTTGTAGAGCAGGTGAGGCAATCAGTTCTGCTGAAGGAGGATGAAAGGTATGATTATAATATCGACTTAGCGTATATCGTTTCTTTCGGGAATGAGATTAACAGAGAAAATGCGTTATCTTTTTTGAAAGATACTATTTCGTATTCCTTTGAAATTTGGAGGAAGAGCGTTGGCACAACTCCCAATTGAAGATAATCTGTATGATGAGCTGAGTAGACTCTTAGATGAGCCGACCCAGCGCAATGAGGAACAATGCCGCGACTACCTTCAACATACAAAAAATTTACTTTTTGAGAAGTTTAACAGGATAATCAGATTTATTCATTTTGATGCTGAATACAGACTCACAAGTGGCGATGCAGATGTTGCTATATCAGGAAGAATAAGAGAGGAAGATGGGACTGAATGCAACATAGCCTACGTTTGGGAGTGCAAACCAGCTCAAGTTGCAATTTTCAAGAGAGAAACCAACAGGAGATTTATTCCTACAATGGAATTAATCAAGGCTGAAAACCAATTGTTGCATTACTATCTTGAAGCCAAAGGAAGCAGAGATTTTCGTGATACTTTCGACATTACAGATGAAAATCAAGTACGTCTTGGAGGAATAATAATTAGTAGAGATAGTAGAAGGATTTCGCAATCAGGCTTAGCACTAGATAGATCAGCTGATCTCTATAGGAAAGCCAAACGCGCAAGAGATGAACTATATTCGGGTTTAGGCATAAGATTGCTGACATGGGACAGAGTGCTAGAGCATTTAAGACCTCCACTCATAGGCGAGGAGGTGCCTACACCTGCGCCGCAAGTATTTGAACCTCAAGCTATTCCTCCGGGCACTATTGCCACCGAATGAATGTTGTCAAGGACATGGAAAAAACAGAGGCTATTATTCAAGGGCACAGTTAGGAGAATCCAATCCTTTTTTCTCTTGAGGTTTTTCATATTCTCAGAGTAATCTCAGATTATTGTCAACACATTGTTAACAATGTATACACATTGTACACAATGTACACATTCTAGTCTCAAAGCAAATTGGATGTAGATATGGATGTAAAAATGGAACCAATATTGGAACCAATATTGGAACCAATATTGGAACCAATTTTATCATTGTATACAATGTATACATTATAATCTCGGAGTAA
>CAYFUV010000136.1:0-4342 GCA_964346435.1 uncultured Candidatus Bathyarchaeia archaeon
CTGGGTAGGTATTTCTATATTACTGTCTGACTTCAAAATATTGAATATTCAAAAACATTCTTCAAGAAATTAGCGCACGTAAGCATCAAATTGTTCGTAGTACCCAATTAAGACGATGAGATCTTCTCATACTATTTTTCAGATGACTATTTCTTATCTTTCTCAAGCATTTGGGCTCTAGGCATGGGTATATTTAGGGCCCCTTCTTTATTTGATCCTTCTTGTGTACCTGGGAAGAATGATTTGAGGCAAGAATTAAAAACAACCATTTTTAGAGTCTTATTTCCTGTATTCTTCCATTTATGCGGAACATTTGGGGGCACAAATATTGCATCTCCTTCTTCGAATTCGAATTGCTGGTCACCAACCCAGAAAATACCTTCCCCCTCAATAATGTATGAAATCCATTCATTGTTATGCACATGCAAAAGGCTCTTGGTACCTGCAGGGGCCTCATTCAATTGCATACATATTTCTCGATTGCCGAATCCAGTCTCAGGAAAAATTAAATTCGTGCCATGAGGTGCGCTTGCATATTTTTCGCTTGTACCGTCAGCAATTGCTTCATCTTTTTGTTTCTTCCTTCCTTCACCTGCTTTCAAATGATATTTCTTAGGGATCTCGTTTTCATCAAGCCAATAAGTCATATATATCAACACCTTTCATTTTTCAAGATCTATATAAAAAATTTTGGCGAGTATTTTTATGCGGTTAAATTACGAAGAGCTTGCCGTATTATTTTAAATTCCTATTTATGGCAAATATAAGAAAATAGCTCTTATGCATTCATTTTCAAAAAAATATCACTTTTATGATCTTTCTAAATTTTTAGGCATAAGTCTTAAGAAATTAATTAAGAATTGGTTAGAATTTATAGAGGTTTAGAAAAAGTGAGAGAAATCTCGTTAAGGAGCATTTTTCTGATTGCTTTTTCTTTTAATTTTGGATGGCAAGCATTACTTCCAATTTTACCACTATACTCAATTGAAATTGGTGCCTCTATTTTACTGACAGGAGTTATTCTAAGCGCATGGCCAACTGTAGTAATTATGGGACTCATACCTTTTAGTTTCATTACTCAACGGTTTAACCCAATAAAACTTCTTATGTTTTCATATCTCACTCAAATAACTGCATTAATATTATTGGCCTTAACTTGGAAAGCCATAGCACTGTTACTCGCAGTTGGAATAGTTGGTTTAGGATTTTCCTCTTTTCTTCCCATTTCTACTTCATTGTCGCTGAAAAAAGCTTCCAATAAAAATAGGGGATTTGTGGCAGCAAAATTTTTTACCGCATTGGGTTCTACAATGATATTTGGACCGTTATTAATGAGTATCCTCTTAAAGTATTTCTCGATTAGAGTCGCAATCATTTATCTAATTATATTTCCAATAAGTGGCCTGATTTTTCTAATTTATTGTATAGTTAGAAAAATATCTATCCCTCTTTTGGGCGATATGCCAAATGGTGTAAAAATGCCAATTAAGCGCCTATTGAAGGATTATGGGGTTACGATAATACTTTTTGCCAACATGTCCTTCTTTGTGACCGTAGGATTTTTTAATACCCTTTTTCCCATTTACGGAAAAATTATGCTAGGATACAGCATATCCATCATAAGCCTTCTCTTTGCAGTTAGAGGAGGATCAAATATAATTATGAGAATGCCCGGAGGAGCTATGTCAGATAAAATAGGGCGAATACAAATCTTAACAATCGCATATTCTTTATCTATTATAAGCTTCATTCTCTTAAGTTTCACAAGCGGTTTGTATATTGTTGCATTAGCATTTTCCTTGTATGGAATGGCTTGGGGTATTCAACATCCAGTTAGCACAGCGATTATTGGAGATAGAGTTCCACAGAATCTTTTATTATTGGCTATGGCCATTTTTTTTAATAGTACATTCATAGGAATTTTTACCGGTTCTCTAATGGCTGGAATTACCGGTTCTAGATATTCTTGGCTTACTATTGTTGGTTCACTTATTTTTTTAATGATATTCTCAACGCTGTTGGTGGTCATGATTTTTGCTAAAAAAGTACGCGCTCCAAGTTACTGAATTATGCTTAATTTCCTTTTGCTAATGTATGCTAGGACTCAGATATTCTGATCACCAATGCGCACGCTATAATATTACTTAGTAGATTTATCGAAGATACGCATATCTTGTCTTTATTCATCGTCATATGCATTTTTTAACCTATTTCAGCCTTGAAGTCCTAGGGGCTTTAGCTTTAATTAGATTTTCGCCTATCTTCAAAGTCAATATTGTCTCTGCGTGTGCGGTCTGATCTATGATGACTCGACAGAATGAGCTTTAATGCTCCAATTAAACCATTTCTAAGTGTACTCAATCGCTATCAAATCATTTAAAATATTATTATTAAATTCTTAGAAGCATTTCAAGATTGAGAAGTAATGGGATAGATATGAAAGAAATGTTTTCAGAACTCAATCTAGCTATTGGTCTTGCTTTCGCTTTTTTTATAGGCGTTCATATGCTTAATCCAATCCTGCCTTTATACTTTGTCTATATCGGCGCATCAAAATTCGAACTTGGAATAATGATGTCAATTCTTCGTGGCGTAATTGTTTTAACCGTACTTCCATTTGGATTCATCGCGATTCGTATAGGCAAATTTCCAATTATATTTATCTCTTTATTTATGCAGACAATTGCATATTTTCTGTACGCGATAACTCTATCTTATGTTTGGCTATATCCAATAACAATCCTCTACGCTCTATCTTTGGCGTCTTTCGGACCAAATTGCATGGCCATGGCTCTTTATTCCGTTCCAGTTAGCAAACGTGGGATGGTCATGGGTAGATACTTCAGTTCAATAGGAACAGCTATGATCGTAGGTCCTCTACTTACTAGTTTTCTTGCATTATATCTCGGCTATAGACAAATACTATCCATAGCATCACTTTTACCATTATTGGGTATTCTTTGGCTCATTTTCGAAAATCTAAAAAAGGGCACTATAAATCCTTCAAAAAAAGGCTCTTGGGCCACAAAAACAAAACTTATGTCATTCAGATCTTTTTTCAGGTTTTTGTACCAGAGGGATGTTCTTATCATATGTTTTGCTCATACAACTTTATTTGCGGCATTTGGAGTTTTTGAAATTCTCTTTCCATTGTACGCAAAAGAGTATCTATTATTGACTACTTCCATCATAGGTATCCTATTTGCTGCTAAAGGATTGCCAAATGTTCTTATAAGAATCCCTATAGGAAGTCTATCGGATAAAATTGGTAGGTTCAAACCTTTCTTGTTCTCGCTTTTACTGGGTTTATTAGCTCTTTTTTTAATTCCGAATATGACAAATTTGGTAATAATAGCTCTATTGATGGGAATTTATGGGGCATCTTGGGGTGCAAGAGCTCCTATAACACCAGCTTTTCTAGCCGATAAAATCAAATCAAGTGATGCTACTATAGCTTCGTCTTTAACATTTTTAACAGCAAATTTGGGGATAGTCCTGGGTTCGTTTATAGCGGGATCGGCTACTTTGTTCTTACCATTGCCGACTATCTTGAAAGCTTCTCCTATCTTAGTTATTCCAGGAATTTTGGCTATCCTGTTTTTTAGAGCTAAACAAAAGATATTGTAAGATTTTATTATTCCATTTTGCGACTGAATGTCGTAGCGCTTTAATTATAGCGCGCGTGCGCGCTTTGGAGTAATAATATATAGTCATTTAGGGCTAACATGTTTTTTTGGTTGTGTGACCGATGTCAGAAAAAGAAAAAGTAAGTAGAAGAGGATTCTTGAAATACGCTGGTGCTGGAGCTGCTGCGGTGGCAGTCGCAGGTGCAGGGTCATACTACGTTATGAAACCAACAGGAAAAGCTCCTATAGAACTCAATATGAATATACAATCTGGGGGCAGTGGACCGGCGATTAGCGGCCTGACTGAAGACTTTAATAATGAAGTAGGTGGTGCTGAGGGAATAACGGTCAATTACAATGCATTACCATATGAGCAATTGTTTGCTAAAGCAGGGGAAGCGCTATCCGCCAAGCAAACGGAGCCTCAAATTATACCGCTCTCCTTGGCTTATCTTCTAATCCTTTGCCCACATATAGAGAACTTGGAACCTTACATGGAGAAGTATGAAGGCACCCAATGGGAGATAGACATGAATGCCTATGACGAAGGAACAGTAAACTATTGCAGATTTCCTTACAAAGAAGGGCCGATCATTGGAGTACCGTGGAGATACGCTTGCAATCAGGGCCTAGTTTATAGGAAAGATCTATACGAAAAGAACGGGATCGATAGGCCACCAGAATCTTTCGAAGAGTGGGTTGAAGACTGCAAGAAA
>CAYFUV010000137.1:0-1503 GCA_964346435.1 uncultured Candidatus Bathyarchaeia archaeon
AAATACGAACTCGTAAAGAAGTTAGGTCTACACTAACTCTTGAGGTTATAGAAAAAGATGATACAGCGATTAGGAGGAAGAATAAATCATTGCAAATCTGATCAAATTCTTTTTCAAACGCCGTTCAGAGTAAGGAGTATACGACTATATCGTCTGATTACCTGAGATGAATATACCGAAGCCCGTTATGACCAATTGCGTATGCAATTTAATCATTCGTTCCCCGCTACATATTCTCTTGGCTGCATTTTCTGACGCTTTTTTCTATACACAGAACAAAAGCGAAATCCTAAAAATCGCAATAAAGGCATTGATATATTTTTCTATTGATAAAGGAATGTCAACAAGGTTGGCTTACTGCCCAGTTTTTCTTTAACCAGTTAAATAATGCGCGATGCCCCATTGGCTAACCACAGTGACAAAGTTATGGATGCACCTTGCACATACAATTGGCCACGTGTCCCCTGACACAATTAGAATAAGTCAAAAAGGGACTAAAGCATAAAGAAAAAATTTGTCAGCATCAAATATTAAAGCATGGCTTCATCTGAAGATACTGCCAATAGAATCAAGACTGGAGCATCTCTTTTAGCAAACGGAGGGACACTTACTAGCGACCCATGCCCTAAGTGTAGCGGAGTCCAAGTGCGCTTTGGAGACAAGATTACTTGCATCAATTGTGGCAATGAGGTAAATACAACAACAACAGCAGCAAGCATTAAGCCAAAGGCAGAACAAGACAAGGTAGTTCCACCTGCACGAAGATCCGCAGTTCTGGCATCAGCTATATCTCTTATTGAAGAAAAGATCGCGTTGTTGGCATCAGAGATAAGAGTTGAAAATGACATTTCGATGCAGAGACAAAAGGCCGAGCTTCTGGATATGTATCTTGGGATTTTGGAAAAGACTAAGAATCTTTTAGGGTGATCGGCGGAATGTATTTAAGCGCATATGCATAAGTTGCTATCAATGAGCAGTGGTAAGAAAAAAAATGCTCCGCTTCCTACATCAAGTGGCGGCTTTTTGAGGTTTTTTGAAGACGAGACGAGAGGCGTCAAGATCAGGCCGGAAATTGTGATGGGGATAACTGGTGCTGTTGCCGGAGCATCAATTCTGATAAGAGTTCTGTTCCCCGTCGGTTGAATAGGATGCTTGCGCCGCGGCACGATGATGTATCAAACATTCACAGGCACTGGTCTGTCACCAGAATAAATCCTTACTCTTCTAGAGTATCATATGCTATCTGGCTGGGATGCGCGCTACTCATTGTTGTTGTATCGCACGTTTACAACCTTCAGGCGGGGATCGCAAGCCTTGCGCTGTATATCCCTCTTAGTGTAGCAGCGCTTGTGGGCTCTCATTTCCTTGACTATCTTGCACTCCGAGGTGTTCCGGTGCGCAAATTTTCCAAAATTGCACACGTTTCTGCATTCGCTAACGTATTTTGGTTACTCACTATTCTTCTAGGAATCGCCGCGGATTTTGTATTTTCCAAGCCTCCAT
>CAYFUV010000138.1:0-14661 GCA_964346435.1 uncultured Candidatus Bathyarchaeia archaeon
TTATGAAATAAGGATTCTTTTTCAGCGTATGAGAGATGGCATTAATATTCATGTAACAAGAAAAAATCTCCATTCACATTTCTAAGATATAGTGTGTCTCCTTTGTTATTCCATATGGCTTTTTGACTACACGCGCGCTAAATTAAGCTCGCGCTATAATTTTCCGAATGCCGCTTTTACGTTCTTTTTCAATATCAGTTATTTTTTTGTCTAACTTTATCGAATTCATATTTCTAAGAAAAGGATAAATATTTTATAATCTCATATTTGGGAATGTTAAAGTATACATTAGAAGAAAAAATTTAAAAACGTATACTAACCCTTAAGCGGTCGTAGTCTAGTCTGGTTTAGGACATCGGCCTGCCACGCCGATGACCCGGGTTCAAATCCCGGCGACCGCATCGCAACTTTCCAGTAATGGCAAATTTTTTTCAATGTAAGGCAACACTCGAGAGGTGTTTTTGTAGCGCGCTTTAAATACTGCACTACCTATCTCATGATTGGCGACAGTAATCAGTGTAGCTTTTTCAAAGTTACATATTGCTTTATCCCGAAAATCAAAGACGAAGTAAAATCAGAGTATACGCTTTTTGAGTTATGATTACACTATTGTGTATGCGCTAAGAAAAAGTAAAAATTAAAAAAATCAGCGCCCTTGATAGCTATTGAAGGTGCAAGTAATAATGGGCAAAACTCTTAGAATACCTTACGGCGATGATACTATGCTAGCTGAACTGCCTGAAAGGACTAGAATTATACGTCAAGATAATCCTCCAATGCATCCCTTGCCAGATCCAGCTAAAGCAATTCGTGAAGCATTATACTCTCCAATATCTCATAAGCCCATATCGGAGCTAGTAGGACCGGGATCTAAGATTACCGTGTCTTTCGACGACTTCCTAGCTTCTTTCCCACAGAAACTTCCAAGCTTTAAAGAAGTAGCAATTAAGGTTGTATTGGAAGAGCTAAATAAGCTAGGAGTAGATTCTCACGATATCCGTTTGGTCTGCGCTTGCGCGCTCCACAGAAAATCGACAACCAGTGAGTTGGTCACTATTGTAGGGGATGATTTGGTCTATGGGCTTGGACCAAACAGGCTTTACAACCATGATGCTGAGGATAAGGAAAAACTTGTATTTCTAGGAGAAACAAGGAGAGGCCAAGAAGTAGAGGTGAACCGTGTGGTAACAGAATCAGACCAGCTAATTTATGTGGGCAATCCACAGTATCATTTCGGTGGAGGTTGGAAGTCTGTCGCCGTGGGTCTAAGTAGCTATCGGAGCATTCGTCATCACCATCGTCCATTTCCGAAGGCTTCGGGCAAGTCAGTTATGGATCCTGAGCGTTCATCTTTCTTTAAGCTAATCAACGAGATGGGAGAGGTAATTGAAAAGGAGTTAGAGAAAGAAGACAAAAGAGTGATGATAATAGAAGGTGCTATGAATAATGCCGATCCAAAAGAGCTGGCTAAAGTTGTGGCCGGGCACCCGCGTGAAACTCATGAGGAAACACTAAAAATTTTACAGCGACAAAATGTAGTGGATGTTAAAGGGCAGTCTGATGTTGTTATTTTCGGATTAGGTAATGATAGAGACCCATACTCGCGCGCGCTTACTAATAATGGGTCGATGATGTCCATTATCAATCCTATCCTCGTAAGGAATTTTGGGCTCTCTTATAGTTTCGGGCTTTTCCAGAACGCACCTCTAGTGAAAAAAGATGGAATAATAATTCTGGCTCATCCATGTTCGAATCAGTTTGATATGCTTAGGTTTCCATCATATGTTGAAATGTTTGAGAAACTTATCCCCCAAATCCAAGATCCATTCGAACTCTGGGAACTTTATGCGGAGGAATATGCCCACAGGCCAGAGTTCATCCACAAGTATAGATATGGATATGCTTTTCATGGCGTTCACCCCCTTATTATGTGGGGACAAGGTGCATATCCGCTTAAATATGTTAGTAAGGTTATACTAGCAGGGGCCACAGACTTTAGAGTTGCAAAAATGCTTGGATTCGAACCATACGCAACCGTGGAGCAGGCTATAACTGAAGCGGAAAAGATGATAGGAAAGGATTGCTCAATTACCTATTTGGATATGCCACAATCCTACATCTGCAATGTTGAGCCAGATTAACATATACCTGTATTTTTTTACGCGTATACTTAGTTATATTCTATTCTCTAGAACTTTTCAATAACTTAAGTGTTTTCAAGAATCCTTTATCTCTCTCAGCTCTTACCTCTTCGATATCCAAATTAGAATAATCAAAGAACCCTTTTCCAGTCTTCATACCAAATTCGCCTTTAGTAAACTTATCAGCTAAAGCCTTAGGAATATCTTTTGAGTTCGATAAGCTAGGAAGTAAATATTTTCCAACATAATTCCAACTATCTATGCCAGCAGAATCAAATTGCCTGAATGGGCCAAAGGTCACCCATCTAAAGCCCAACACGCTATTAAGACAAATATCAATGTCTTCGGGCGTAGCAATTCCTTTCTCTATTAGATTCAAAGCTTCCCTAGCGAGGGCGAATTGCAATCTGTTGAGTATGAATCCATCTATTTCTTTCTTGACTACGAAAGGAATCTTGCCGATCTTCTTTATTAGCTCATAAGCTATATTGAATGTATAATCAGAAGTTTTTTTACCCCTAATGATCTCTACTCCTGGTACTATATGAGGGGGTACGGAAAAGTGAGTTCCTATAACTCTTTCGGGTCTTTTGAGCCCCTCAGCGATATTTGATATCATTAAACCTGAAGTATTGCTTGCAAGTATTGCATCTTCGCCAACATTCTTTTCCAACTCATTAAAAATCTTCCTTTTCAACTCCAGATTTTCAGTTACAGCCTCAGTCACATAATTACAACTATCGACTGCATCTTTGAGACTAACTGTAGTCGATATCCTATTCAATGCCTTTTCAGATTCATTTTCAGAAATAATCTCGTTATCTATAAAGGTCCTGAATTCAGATTTGATTTGTTTTATTCCCTTCTCCAAAAGTTCATTATTGATATCCATTAAAGATACTGTATAGCCATTCAAAGCATAAATTTCGGCAATTCCATGCCCCATGATTCCTGCGCCAATAACTGCCATTTTTTTAATATCATTAACGGAATTCATTGAATTTCCCTCATCAGATTATCATTAATACTTATTTTAAAATTTTTTAAGATTAGCATATGAACTAGCACTAATTATATAAAAATAATTAATCATACTATTAACGCATACTAACGCCAACAGATTTGTTTAGTGGTGTTGACAAATTGGATACTAAAAAATTCAGAGTACCGACCTTGGCTTGGTTTAAAGGGGGGATGCTTGAACTTGAATTCCCAGAAAAATGGGACGTCAGCTTTTTACCTATGAGTGGTTATAGGAAACCACGAATAAGTGATGGAGAGGTTAGGAGGGCTTTAAAAGAACCAATTGGGACTAAGCCTTTAGCAAGGCTTGCAAAAGGTAAGAAAGAAGCCGTCATTGTGATTGATGATATGACGAGACCAACCAAAGCATACCGAATTCTTCCTCATTTATTTCAGGAATTAAAGAGTGTTGGAATTTCTGATGACCATATCAGATTCATAATGGGCGGAGGATTACATGGGGCTTGGTATAGACATGATTTTTCCAAAAAAATTGGTGAAGAAAATGTAGAAAGATATCCGGTATATAACCACAACCCTTTTGCAAACTGTGAGAAAGTTGGGGAAACGAAAAGAGGTACGCCAGTTGAGATAAATGCAGAATATCACTCATGCGATTTAAGGATAGGTATTGGTTCAGTCGTCCCCCATCCCCAGACTGGCTATGGTGGCGGCGCAAAGATAATCTTACCTGGGGTTTCATCATTCGATACTGTTTACTATAACCATGCAATAGTTCACAAGCAAAACCCACCTATGGATTCCTACTTTGGATTTTTTAATGATAATGTTACACGTGCAGACATTGATGAGGCTGGAAAGATTGCACATATGGATATGAAGATAGACGTCTTGGTCAACGGAGTCGGAGATAGTACTGCGGTTTTTGCTGGAGACTTGCAGAAAGAATTCTTGCGAACTGTTGGACGAGCAAGGAATCATTACTTAACACCAAATATTCCTGAAGATGTTGATGTTATAGTATCAAACACTTATGCCAAAGCTAACGAAGCTGCCTTGGCATTAACTAATTGGAAACACAGGATGAAAAAGAATGGCGTTATGGTTATAATCGCCCAAGCACCAGAGGGACAAACAACACACTATCTATATGGAAAATTCGGCAAGGAACAGGTTGCTCCTGGTGGAAATCAATCATCTGAAATTGAGTTTAAAAAATTGATAATCTTTTCAGAGTATAAAACACCAGATCCATTGTTGCCGATCATAGGATCTGATATGATTTGGATAAATACGTGGAAAGAGGTTATTGAAGAGATAAAGACGAGCTTTGAATATGAACCAAATGTTGCATTAATCCCAAATGCTGAGATTCAATGTGATGAAGAGACTTTGGCTAAGTTTTGATATAACATTCGCTATGATGCTTGCTTGTTTAAAATATCTTTTCCACTTAAACATACATGGCATGTGCGTCGAACGGGGAGAACCGGTGATTGAATAATGGTTCTGGGTGGCTATATAAATACTTGCGCGCGTACCAGATATTTTGTTATCTTAAGGCATTAAGGCAAGAGCGGCAAATGAAAATTGAGAATTATTTTTCAACATCTTGGGACTATCTTGTAAAAGGTATTACTATTATCGTATTCGTTCTATTAGTTTCATTACTAATTATTTTCAGCTTTTTTATTGATGATCCATATATACTCGTAAGCTTAAGCATCTCGTATTTTCTAATTCTTTTTCTGCCATTTCTATGGTCTCCACAAGGATATTTTGTTCATAATGATATAGTTACGGTAAAGAGATTGATTGGTGACAAAAAAATTATTGTTGCAATGGAGCCAAAAAGGTGGAACTGGACATGGTGGGGATTAAGACTTTTTGGTAGCGGCGGTCTATACGGATACTTCGGTTTTTTCACTTTCAAAGGGACTGGTAGAGTTCAGATGTATTCTACAAATAGGCATAATCTAGTACATATCAGAGATAATCAGGGAAAGAAATATCTTCTCAGTCCCAAAGAACCAGATAGATTCATCCAGCTATTGCAGAAATCAATTTCATAGACTGAATTGTAATAAATTAACTTTTCATTCGTCCTTACAAAATCTTTTATCTATTGAGAAAAGATATAATTATTTCTTCAAGGAAAAAAGTGACAAGTTTTGGATTTAGGAAAAAATTTACAGAACGCTTTCGACTTCGCAAAAAGGATGACAGAAGACGCAGGAAAATGGATTATCCTGATAATTCTCAGCGTAATCCCTATTATCAATTTCATAACGATCGGGTACGCCTCTAAAGTAATAAAAGAATCACCTGCTTCAAAAAGGCCACCGAAACTAGAAAAATACGTAGAACTTTGGGTTCAAGGATTGAAGGTGATAGTCGCTCTTATAATCTACATGATAATTCCTTTGATAATATTCGGATTAGGTGCAGCAGCTTTCGTTGGTGCGCTGGTGGGCGCAGGTTTTTTCGGAATGGGGCCCAGCAATTTAGCTTGGGCAGCTTGGCCAATGGCTGGTTTAGCAGGGGTAGCGATCATAATAGGGGTCATCGTTACATTTCTGATCGCCATTATCGCTGTCATGGGCATATCTCATATGATAAAGAAAGATCAATTTGGCAAGGCATTTGCTTTTAAAGAAATAACCAGTATTATTAGAAGGATTGGTTGGGGAAATTACATACTTTGGCTCATTGTGCTCTTCGTCATCAACCTTATTTACGGGGCGATAGGAAGAATCCCTTTTATAGGTTGGATCATAACGCTTGTACTAATTCCGCCTTACGTCGTATTCATATCTAGATCTATAGGAATAACCTATGGCGAACAAAAACGTCCGTCCAGAAGGGCGCCAAAGAGACCAGCTAGAAAAACAACCAAGCGTAAGGCAAGTAAAACAAGTCCTCGTAAGCGTAGAACAAGCAGGAAGACATGACAGATGGCACGCGCGCTAAAAGAAGTCTAAAAACCTCAATTTTTTTTATGTTTTTTTTCAGAATTCCTTGGCAATAATATTGATTTTCCTAATTTAGTTAATAAGTTGGAATTGTATAATCTTCTTTACATTAGTTGAAGAGCACGAGGGACTGAGATTCAAAGCGCAAGCTACGGGATTTCTGAGATTCAGAGAGTCATCATCTCAAGAGAGTTGTTGAGGTAATAGAGTAAGAACAATCATTTAAGATGACGTTCTTATAGCTGGAAAATTCGTGCGTGCCTAATCGATTTTATTAAATCGCTCTTTGGGCGCACCACAGATAGGACAATTATCAGGAGCATTTTCTTTTACCGTATTCCCGCATATTTGGCATACGAAATAGTCTGAAGCGGGCAAATCCTTTCCGGAATCCACCGCCTCGATAGCCTCTTTGTATAATCCAGCATGTATCTTCTCGACCTTGTTTGCGTAGTCAAATGTTACCTTAGCATCGGCCATATTCTCCGAATCAGCTATCTTGATGAACTCTGGATACATCTTTGTATGCTCGTAAACCTCTCCTCCATTTGCGGCTTTCAGATTATCCATTGTGGTACCTATTTCTTTCATGGTTCTCAAATGATTCAATGCATGTACCGTTTCTGCCTCCGCAACTGCCTTGAAAAGCCTCGCCACTTGAATGAAATTCTCTTGTTCTGCTTTTTTTGCAAAAGCAGTATACTTTCTATTAGCTTGGGATTCGCCTGCAAAAGCAACCTTAAGATTATCATCTGTCTTCATACTAACATCTCCAATTGAATTACCAACCAACTTTATAACAACATCAAATATTAATTTTGATACGGGCATCCCATAATTATGTACAATTATGTACTCGATAGCTTTATATATGACATTTGTGCCCATAATTAGACACTTCACATGGAGGAAGAGGGAAAATTGAGGGATCGTGTTTGGGCACATCGAAAACTTACAGAGGCAGCAACAGCAGACTAAGGCGTTAGAATTTGAGAAAATACCTTACCGAAATCCCTTAGATTTATTTTCCAAATTAGTCGATGACTATCAATACCTATATCTTCTTGAATCAGTTGAGGGACCGAGGAAACTAGCTGAATTCTCTTTCATAGGTTTTGGACCTAAAAAATTAATTACTTTCAAGAATAACAGAACTGAAATTATTGAAGGAAAGGAAAAATTCGTAATCAGGACTGAGGATCCTCTAGAGGGCATTAAAGAAGCAGTTGGAACTAATAAAGTTACACATGATCGATTTCGCCTCGTTGGAGGTACTGTAGGATACATATCATACGATGCTATTAGATATTGGGAAGATCTTCCTGACTCCTCGATCGACGACGTTAATCTCCCAGACGTCGAAATGGGAGTCTATGATGATGGCATTATCTTCGACCACATAGAGAAGAAAGCCTATTATTATTATCTAACCGAGAGCAGGTTGAATGAAATTAAAAATCGGCTCAAAAAACCATCAATAAATAGGGACAATTTAAAATTTAGTGAGCCTAGATTAAATGTCAGTAAGGATGATTTTGAGAAATCTGTTAGGATTGCAAAAAAATATATTTTTAACGGCGATATTTTCCAAGCTGTCCTATCTAAACGTTATGAATTCGATATACGCGGCGACCTGATCGATTTCTACAAAGTTCTACGCAGAATTAATCCTTCACCATATATGTACTTTCTAAAACATGGTGATCGGCAGATAGTTGGTTCCAGTCCTGAGATGCTGGTTAGAACTGAGAGAGGACTTGTAGAGACATTTCCTATAGCAGGAACGCGACCTAGGGTGGAAGACCCAAAGAAAAACAACGCTCTTGCAGAGGAGCTACTTTCGGACCCAAAGGAACGGGCAGAACATGTTATGCTTGTTGACCTAGCTAGGAATGATGTCGGAAGAGTTTCAGATTACGGATCTGTAACTGTACCTGAGTTTATGACAATCCATCAATATAGCCACGTACAACACATCGTATCGAGAGTGATTGGTCGTATATCCACGGACTATGATTGCTTTGATGCTTTGAGAGTCATGTTACCTGCTGGAACGGTCTCAGGCGCTCCAAAGATCAGAGCAATGGAGATCATTGAAGAACTTGAGCCCACAAGAAGGGGTCCTTACGCTGGGGCTGTAGGATATTTTTCTTATAATGGCAATGCAGACTTCGCTATAACGATTAGGACACTAATTGCGAATGGAGATAAGGCATACATTCAAGTTGGTGCAGGAATAGTCGCTGATTCGAATCCAGAGCATGAGTGGTTTGAAACCGAACATAAAGCTAAGGCTTTAATTAAGGGCCTGAGCCAAGCAGGTGAAATGATATGAAAACGTTATTGATCGATAACTACGACTCTTTTGTATATAATATTGCCCAATACCTGGGTGAGCTAGGTGCTTCTCCCATTGTTTATAGAAATGATAAGACAACAGTAAGAAAAGTAAAAAAACTTCAACCAGATAGAATAATATTATCTCCAGGACCAGGAACGCCTGCTGAGAAGAGATATTTCGGAATTTGCTCTTCATTAATAAAGGAACTAGGACCTATAGTTCCAACCTTAGGAATATGCCTTGGCCATCAAGGGATCGTTCATACCTTCGATGGGAAAATATCTCATGCCAAGAGGTTAATGCATGGAAAAATAAGTTTCATTAGACATGATGGAAAAGGCGTGTTTAAAGGCGTAATTAATCCATTTGAAGCAACTCGCTATCATTCCTTAGTAGCAGATCTTTTTAGTCTTCCACCATGTTTGAAGATTTCAGCCTACTCAATGGAAGATTGTGAGATCATGAGCGTACGTCACTCAGAATACCCCATCGAAGGAATCCAATTTCATCCGGAATCGATACTTACTGGCGAAGGGAAAAAAATCTTGAAGAATTTTCTAGATGGAGATAGATTCTGATGATACGCCAAGGCATAGCAAAAATTGTTGATGGAAAAGATCTCTCTAAGGAAGAGGGAGAGAAGATCATGAATGAAATAATGGAGGGGAATGCAACTAGCGCCCAGATAGCGGCTTTTCTAACAGCGTTAAGAATCAAAGGCGAATCTGTGGATGAGATTACATCCTTAGCCTCTGTAATGAGGAAATTTTGCTATCAAATTCAGCCAAAAGTCAATGATACTTTAGTTGACACATGCGGAACAGGAGGCGACAAAATTAAAACATTCAATATTAGCACCGCTGCTGCCTTAGTAGCAGCGGGGGCAGGCATCCCTATCGCTAAACATGGAAATCGCTCTGTTACTAGTCGCTGTGGAAGTGCAGATGTTTTAGAAGCGTTAGGATTCGATCTGAAGATGAATCCGAAGATGGTTGAAAAGTCGATAGAAGAGATCGGTATAGGATTTATGTTCGCTCCAACATTTCATCCAGCCATGAAGTATGCAATTGAACCTAGAAGAGAAATTCGAATAAGAACCATCTTCAATCTTTTAGGCCCTCTAACTAATCCAGCTAGTGCAAAAGCACAGCTTCTAGGCGTATATAGCGATCATCTAACAGAGCCTTTGGCCCATGTGCTTAATAATTTGGGATTAGAGCAGGCTATTGTGGTGCATGGGCTCAACGGTTTAGACGAAATATCCACAATAGGACAAACTAAGATTACTAATCTGAAGCAAGGGGAAATAATTACGTCATATTTAGATCCAAACGATTTTGGAATGAAGATCGTCGATAGCAAGGTTCTCGAAGGTTCGACACCAGAGGAAAGTGCCTACACGACCTTTCGAATACTGAACGCTAAAAAAGGCCATATGAAAGATAATGATGAATCAAAGCGCGACATTGTTCTAGTAAATGCAGCTGCAGCAATTCAAGCAGGGGGCAAAGCCGATACGATCAAGGAAGGGATACAGATGGCTAGAGAATCAATTGAAAACGGACTCGCTTACAAGAAGTTAAAATCCTTGATAAAATTTAGTGGAGGAGATTTGTCGAAACTTGAGGTAATGGAGAGCGATGAGTGACTTCTTAGACACCTTGGCACAAGACGCAAAGAGAACCATTGAAAGCGGATATTATGAAACAAATCCAACTGAATATAGAGAATATGGCTTGAAGAAAAACATTGTCAAGTGCGATAGGAACGCAATTATAGCTGAGATTAAATTTTCATCGCCATCAACAGAGATCGTTAGTGGGGATGTAGATGTTATTGATATTGCCTCTGCTATAGTAAGGGGTGGCGGAATAGGGATATCGATTCTGACTGAGCCCAAGCACTTTAAAGGCTCTCTAAATTGCTTTAAGAAGATTCGAGAGAAAGTATCTCTGCCTCTTTTAATGAAAGACTTCATTATTGATAAGGTCCAAGTTGATGCCGCTTCTAAAATTGGTGCAAATGTCATCCTATTAATTCAAGCGCTTTTTGATAGGAATTATAGCGATTGCAGCTTGGACAAGATGATCGAGTATGCCCACTCCTATAATATGGAAGTGCTATTGGAAGCTCATACAGAATATGAATTCCAAAGAGCGATTAGTACTGATGCGGATCTAATCGGAATAAACAATAGAGATCTGAAAACTTTAGCAGTTGATCTACGCACAACAGAGCAGATTTTGATGAGGCACGATGACCAGGATCAAATCATTGTAAGTGAAAGTGGGATAGAATCCGCCGAACAAATAAGATATCTGAAGACAGTTGGAGCTAAAGCTTTCCTTATTGGGACAATGGTAATGTCAGCACCCAATATTGAAAAGACGGTTAAGGAGCTAGTAGAGGCATAGTCGAAAGTGATTAAAGTAAAAATATGTGGAATAATCCGTGAAGAGGATCTTAGGGCAGCAATCGAAGCTGGGACAGGCTCGATTGGTTTTATATCGCTCGCGCGCGCTAAACCGCATGGAATCGATGTTTCAAGTGGAGTTGAAGTGAGACCTAATTTAAAAGATCGAAAAAAGATTTTTGAATTTGTAACAGAGGAGGAGGGAGGTTCTTGCATAGGTTGAACTCACGACCGAAAGAAGGCAAATTCGGAAAGTATGGAGGCAAATTCATTCCAGAAACATTAATGCCCGTTATCGATGAATTAGAAGAATCGTATAATAAGTTCAAGGATGATGCAAATTTTAAAAGAGAGCTTGGTTATTACCTTAAAGAATTCGTAGGAAGACCCACTCCTTTATATCGCGCATCCAACTTGACTAAGAAGTTCGGAGGCCCTAAGATCTTTCTGAAGAGAGAAGACTTGGCTCATGGCGGGGCTCATAAAATAAATAATACAATAGGGCAGGCTTTGTTGGCAAAAAAAATGGGTAAGACGAGGATAATCGCCGAGACTGGTGCTGGTCAACACGGTGTAGCAACGGCGATTGCGTGCGCCGCACTAGGTTTAAAAGCTGAAGTCTATATGGGCACAGAGGATATGGAGAGACAGAAGCTCAATGTCTTTAGGATGAGGCTAATGGATGCGGAAGTTCATCCTGTTGATTCTGGTTCAAAAACCTTGAAAGACGCTATAAATGAAGCTTTGAGGGATTGGGTTACAAATGCTCAAACAACTTATTATCTAATAGGTTCGGTTGTAGGTCCTCACCCGTATCCAATGATTGTAAGGGATTTTCAGAGTATAATCGGACGTGAGATTAAGGAGCAGATACTAAATGAGGAGGGCAGGCTCCCAGATGCGTTGGTTGCATGTGTTGGTGGAGGGAGTAATGCAATTGGAACCTTTTTTCCCTTTCTTGAAGATCCAACTATCAAGATGTATGGGATAGAGGCAGCTGGTAAAAGCATTAAATCCGGAAAACACGCAGCATCAATATGTGCTGGATCTGAAGGCGTATTCCATGGCATGTTGACTCGTGTTCTGCAAGATAAATATGGGCAAATCCAGACTACATATAGCGTATCTGCGGGTTTAGATTATCCTGGTGTAGGTCCTGAACTTAGCTTTCTAGAAAACATTGGTCGAGTGAAGTACGATTCGATAACAGATAATGAAGCATTGGATGCATTCATTGAACTATCGAAAAGTGAAGGTATCATTCCAGCGTTAGAACCCAGTCATGCATTAGGATATGCTAAGAAGTTGTCCAGAAAGATGAAAAACAATGAGGTGATGGTAATCAATTTGTCCGGAAGAGGCGATAAGGATGTGGATGTCGTAGCAGATAGAATGGGTGTGAAGCTATGAGTATAGATGAAACTTTTAGGGAACTTGGAAAAAAAAACGAAGGAGCGCTTATAGCATACGTTACAGGTGGAGATCCTACTCCAAGGCACACGCAAAAGATTGTAGAAGCTCTGGTTAATGGTGGAACTGATATAGTAGAGATTGGCATTCCTTTCTCTGATCCCATTGCAGATGGCCCTACTATTCAGGCTGCAGACAACCGTGCACTAGAGGCTGGTACAACACCTTATGGTTTGTTTGATATCATTAAGAAAACGAAAAGAACTGTCGATGTGCCTATCGTGTTGCTGTCATACTATAATATCTTGTATAAGATGGGCGTTAGGAATTTCTTGGATAATGCGAGCAAAAATGGTGTTGATGGATTAATTATCCCCGATCTGCCCATCGAGGAAGCTCAAGAATATAGGGAGATTGCTGAAAAATTTGGAGTTAATACAATTTTTCTGGCTACACCATCTACCTCGATAAAAAGGCTAACAGATATTTTTGAATTCACTTCGGGATTCCTCTATCTGGTCTCCTTGTTTGGAGTTACAGGAATTAAAGATAGCGTTGCTCAATTAACTTCACGGACTATAAAGAAGCTCCATCCTTATACAGTCAAGTCTATTCCATTGGCAGTTGGTTTTGGAATCTCTAAACCTGAGCATGTAAGTTCTGTAATAGATTGTGGGGCAGAGGGAGCGATTGTAGGCAGTGCTTTTGTGAGAATCGTAGAGAACAATCTAGACAATTCAAGTAGATTAATAGATAATATAACTATCTTAGCTAGGAATTTGAAAGCAGCAACATTGTGAAAAGAATTTCTTTAAAATTAGGGAATCAATATTTATGCTTAAAAGCGGCTTAATGTGAAAAAAATGTCTGATTGGGAGGAAACATTAGACAAATATAGTGAGATGATTGAACAGAAACTATCAAGCTTTCTCAAAAGCGAAATTAAAGACGCATTAGAATATCATAGTTTCATAGGAGAATTGTACGAGGACCTTTATGGTTACATATTTAGAGGTGGAAAACGATTAGCCTCATGCAGTACACTTTTAGCTTATAAGGGCTTTACCAAAAAGGTTGACGATTCGATACTGAATGTTTGTACTGGAATGGAACTTTACCGTCACTGTATTCTTGTACATGATGATCTTGTTGATGATGATGAGTTAAGACGTGGAGCTAGCACTATCCACAAGATGTATGCCCAGAAGTACGATTCCAGATTTGGTGATGGATTAGCGGTCTTTGCGGGGGACATTCTGTATGCTCTGGCCCTTAAAGCTTTGATGGGTTCAGGCTTTGAAATGAATAAAATAATTAGAATTCTGAATCTGTTTAATGAAGCTTTTCAAGCAGTGAATGAAAGCCAAGTTCTTGATCTCATATTTGAATATAAAAAACCAGATGTAGTAGAATGGGGCCTCATGGCCTCAAAAAGGGCTGCATCTTTATTTAGGGCCTCCTTGCTTATGGGAGCTGTTCTGGGCGATGCCGCTGAGGCGGACATCAAATTATTGGATAAGGCAGCTGAGCAAATAGGATATTGTTTCGATATCCAGGACGATATAATCGATACGTTCTCATCGAAAGAGCAATATGGTAGAGCGCCTGGCGGGGATCTTGGCAAGCATAAGAAGCCGCTTCATATTGTCTACGCCTATTTGATGGCTGATGAGTCGCAAATAAAGGAGTTCGAAAATGAAATTCACAAAATACCCTTAAATCTTGTTAAGATACGGGAGATAATATCAAAATGTGGGGCCTTGGAAGCGGCTAAGAATCACTCAAGAAAGCATGCAGATGAAGCGAAGAAACTGATCTCAGAGACAAATATGAGCGAAGAAGTAAAGAAATTTTTCATTTCTTTTATCGACTACGTTAAGGAAAGCCTATGCTGGTACAAGTGATTATTCTAACGCGTGCCACATTTTTCGCTAGAACTTGCATTTGGTGGCATTAAATTCATTCCAACCTTTCGGTATACAGTCCCTTGAGAGGAGGCGATTAACGTTCCATCATCAGATCTCACGACCATACGATAAAGACCTGTTCTTTTGCTAAGACTTTCCTCAAAAGCTTCTGCTACAAGCTTCATACCCTCTTTGGCTGGCGAACGATAGTTGATATTCATCGAGAGAGCAAGAGCTACTTGACCATGGGAATTGCTTGCTGCAGCAAAAGCTGCATCAGCAAGCGCGAATATTGCGCCGCCATGCGCTACGTTGTGAAAATTAACCTTATCGCTTGTAACGGTCATAGCGAGCTTGCTGTATCCTTCCTTTAACTCAAGTAATTTGATGCCCATAGACTTCGCAAATTTATCGCTTTCAATTTTGTTCCGAATCTTTTCTACCTCTAATCCCATTTTAATCACAATCCTTCAAAGAAATAATCTTTACATAT
>CAYFUV010000139.1:0-1999 GCA_964346435.1 uncultured Candidatus Bathyarchaeia archaeon
AATATCCGTCCAGAGTTTCTAATATAATGGTTCTGAAAATGCGAAGGCCGTCTTTTAAAATATTTAGCTTTGATCTGCCAGTTTTCCTAGCGTATTCTATGCTTGGAACTTCGACAACCTTCAATCCTAGCTTCTTAGCCTTAATGAAAACTTCAGTTTCAAACTCGAAGTTTTTAGATTTCAATTTTGGATGAAGTCTTCTTAATGCTTTGCTATTGAAAGCTGCGAAGCCATAACACAAATCCGAATAGTTGGTAGAGTGCAGTTGATTAACCAAGAAAATCATAATCTGATTTCCAATCTTGCGAAGTGAAGTAAAATCTTTTGAGTGCCCATGAGCCAAAAATCGTGAACCTTTAACCAAATCTGCACCTCTTTCCAAGGCCTCCAAAAATGAAGGTATTTCCTTGGGGTGCATTGATCCATCAGCATCCATGATTACGATTGCGTCCCCATTAACAAAACTATGCGCAAAAGCTTCTCGCAGAGCACTGCCTTTACCATTTCCACTCTGGAAAATAATATTAGCTCCCATATCCTCAGCAATTTCAGCAGTATTGTCCTCGGATCTAGCATCTACAATCAAAAGATTGTAATAGCCCATATGATTAAGTTCCTCAATAACACCTCCAATGTTCTCTTCTTCATTAAGAGTAGGAATAATAACTGTAACATGACCATTACTTTGTTTCTTTTTCTTACTAGTCGTATGCTGTATTTCTTTCTCCTCCTCTATCTTGGCACTTAATTGTTTTCTACCGTCGGCTTAAATATCCAAATCTCACTCAAACATCAAGCAAATACAAGGATCTTAATGCTTAGAATAACAATTATTTCAATCAAATTTAAAGTATTATGGAATAGAGTTCTATTAGAAATCATCATCTAATAGCGTAATATTTCGGAAAATTAATCATGTTGAACCACAATTAAACTCACTAGTGCCAGCTACAACAAACGTCCCATTTCGCCTTTCGCAACATTTAATATTAGTAATTAATATTGGCGAAGCGGATATAATAAAAAACAATTTGTGTTAGTTTAGTTAAGGAAAAAACTCTACGAGCTGAGGCAACTTGGAACAATGAGACCTAATCTAAAACAGACAGCAAATTTTCTATTTAATCAATACAAAAATTTTAGAAGAAAATCTTTTCCATATAGACCATTAGAAGTATTCGGACCAGAACACGAGTTTTCACTTGTAGATGAACAAATGAAGGCACTGCCAATTGCAGACAAGGTCATAAAAGATTGGTTAGGAAAACCCGCTGAAATTGTCTATACCCCCAAGTTCATTTTTGGAAAAGAAAACGTTTTGCACCAAATTGAAATAAAGGCGAGAAAACCATTCAGATCACCAGAAATCTTCGAAGAAACAATGCAAAACGCAGTTTCCATCCTTCTTGAATTTTTAAGAAAAAGACACCACGCCCTTTTTCTAGGAACAGGAATGCACCCCACGCTTACCATTAAAGAAACAAGCTTTTGGCCTCTTGGCGACAACCCAAAAATGATGCAAGAACTTAAAAAAGTATTTTACCTAAACTGCCAAGGTTGGCTAAACATCCAGAGTTTTCAATTGAACTTGCCTTATTATAACGAGGCATGGGGGATAGCATTGTATAATGCTTTGACTCACCTTTGTACATATCTTCCTACAATCTCTGCTTCCTCACCAATATGCAAGAGCGAATTGAATCAAAACATCGATACCAGGCTTCATCATTACGGAAATAACACGAAAGAAATACCCTCGGTAGCTGGTGATATTATTCCAGACTACATAATCTCCTTCGACCAGTTACGAAGAAATGTAGTAGACAAATATTTGCAGGATTTGTCCAAGGCTGGTTTAAGCGAAAGAGTGCTGAGTGCTGGGCCATGGCTTAATCAAAGAGGTGTGGTTTTCAAGTTTTTTAGGGATGCTATTGAGGTCAGAATAATGGACGAGCAAGAGTGCATTAAATCAGATGTAGCCTTAAGTTGTTTTATCCGA
>CAYFUV010000140.1:0-3712 GCA_964346435.1 uncultured Candidatus Bathyarchaeia archaeon
TCCCTGACGAGATCTTTGCTGCCCCGCGCAGCTGGGTCGAGACGGTCTACCCCAACCTCGCGTACTTCAACGAGGTCGACAGCGGCGGCCACTTCGCCGCCTGGGAGGTGCCGCAACTCTTTTCAGAAGAGGTTCGTGCGGCCTTCAGACCACTGCGTACTAGTTGATCAACTATCCTGATTCGGGCCATAGTTCACACTTTCGGTACCCCAACCTGTTCTTGTTTCATGCAATTTAGTGTTGCCAATCTCGAAGGATATAATACCAGTGGGCTCTGCTGTTTTTTCGAAAAAGACGATCACGATGACACATCCTTCTAGTTACACTGGGTCTTGATTTTGAATTTTTTTTGCCGAGCCCCTCTGGACCCGCGTAAAATAAAAAAACGGTCACAAAATGGACTCAAAGCCCTAGAAAGGATGCCTTGCTAATTGCCTCTGAATGTGCTTACAAATTTAAGACTCGAAGAGTATGGGGAGATTTTCTTTCGTCCTAGCCTTCTAATAAATTTTGATGATGACAATCAATAAGCAACATCTATTGGATAGAAACTAGTTAAAAAGAATGAAATTATATCAGATATTCGAGGAACCCGGCCATTGTTACCTGCTTAAGAGAAATCCAGACGTCATGTTCATCCATGTGAGATGGCGCTTTCGCAACTTGCCATGGAATTCCTTAATTATGAACTAACGAACGGTCCAGAAACGGAACGCTAACGTTGTTAGAACCGCGAGGGATACGGCTATGAAGCTATTTATTATAATAATATCTAACTCTTATGTCAGAAGTTACCGTCGTTTTAACTAAAAAAGGATAATAATGTTTAAGATTTATGCTCCACCGATTTTTAACTTTTTGGTAAGCCCCGTACCCACAGAGTTTGGAAAATCCTAGAGTTGAGCTTATACAGAGGCGATGATCGATGCGGGATAACCCGAAAGAACATAAAAGAGCAATGGAAATTAAGTTGATCGATTGGTGGCAGGTCTCTATAACGTTATTAATCTACCTACACCTAAAGGATGGCCATAGGTATAAGATAAATTAGTTTCAATAATTATAAAGAGAACATCTTTAATTAATTAGCATAATTATTCGCAAACCTTCATGCGTTGAAAACAATATAACCAATACAATGCCAGCATAGGATATTGTCACTTCAAATAGCCAAAGTCAAAGGGATTCCAATAAGACTGCATTTTACTTTAGCTATAGTTTTCGGGCTAATTGCATGGACTCTTGCGGTTAGCTATATGCCCCTTTTCTATCCAGGTCTTCCTCAATTGGCTTATTGGACAATGGGCATCTTGGGTGCCATAATCCTCTTAATATCAGTGCTGTTGCATGAGTTATCTCATTCTATAGTTGCAAAACGATATGGCTACAAAGTACGCCAGATAATCCTGTTTGTATTTGGTGGCGTATCAGATATTCGTGATGAACCAAAAGAAGATTATAAGAGAGAATTTACGATTGCCATAGTCGGTCCAATCTCCAGCTTTGCCCTTGCAGGATTATTCGCTGTCGCTTGGTTTGTACTGGTTCAAGTTGGTACAAATACTACTAGTACCCCTCAAATGAATACACCATTATTTGCTCTGCCTCAGCCACAACAACAAGAACAAGGTCAGACCTCTACTCCTCTTGCTGGAACATCTGACCAATGGGTGGCAGGGTCCATTGCCCAAGGTATAATGCGGTATGGTGTAATCGTAAACATCTTGCTTGGAGCATTCAACCTCCTTCCTGCATTCCCTTTGGACGGAGGTAGAGTGTTGCGAGCAGGATTGGTGCGGTGGAGAGGCAATTATCACGACGCTACAAAAACTGCAGTCAAAGTAGGTGTTTGGATATCTTATGGGCTCATGGCTTTTGGATTTCTAACCATCTTTTCTGGTTCATTCACTGGGGGAATATGGTTGATACTCATCGCCTGGTTTTTGCAAAGCGGTGCTCAATCTTATCATCAGCAACACGAAATTACTGCAGCACTGTCAGGTATACGCCTATATCAAATTATGAATACACAATTTATCGCAGTTAGCCCAAGCACGAACATAAAGGAAGTCTTGGAGGCCTATTTTAACATCTATAGGAAAAGCGAATTACCGGTAGCTGAAAGAGAGGTCGAAAATACAGAAAACAACAACTATTACCTATTAGGTTCCATTACTGCAAAAGATGCAATGAATGTTTCTGAGAAAAATAGAGAAAGCGTGAGAGTTGAAGAAGTAATGATTGAAAAGAAAAATCTTGTCATAATGAGCCCAGATAAAACAGCAGACATTGCTTTGAACACAATTATCGAAGAGAACAAGAGCAGAATTTATGTCTGTGAAAATCCATCTATTGGAAAGAGCAGTAGCAGTAAAAGAACTGAGAAAATGCAGCAACAAATGACGGTGGCCGATAGAACGATAAGGGCAGATCGGTTAATTGGCATAGTTAGTAAAACAGATATCTTAAATGTTGCAAAAGAAAGAATGGAATATACAGAGAGTATGAAAAAGAAAATTTGAATCTACAATATTTTTGCCTCGCATAGTATAAGGATTTTCTATTCATGTTACGAAATTAGTCGACGAGTTAACAGTATCTTTTGCCGCATCACATTCTTAATCTGCAAGCGTCACAATAGCTGGTAGCCTCACCATACTTGATGCCGCTAGTAACATAATCATCATTGAGATGGCAGAATGGCGCAGAATAACGTTAAGAAGGATGTCCTTGAGACTGAGATAATTTCACGCAGCGGACTTTCAGCTGTAGAGGTAAGGAATTACCTACGTGAATTAGAGTGGATGAATTTAGCCAAAGAAGCACTGCCTAGACCAAGCCATGCAGAGTATAGATTATGGAATGTAACAGAAAAAGGATTGCATGATAGAAGATCTCGCCAGGAACATACATAGTCACGATTTTAGAAAGCTAAGATCATAAGTGGAAATGGTGGCTTACAAGAAGACACTTCAAACTTTTTAAAATAGACAAGCAGTATATCATCTGAGCCTGAAATTAGTTGGAGATGGGCCCTTTATCAGGAATATTAACAGAACGAAGTAGTCTCACGAATATAATTATTGGGACTATAATTGCTAGCTTGGGGGTCAATTTGGTATCTGAAAGTATACTACAGATGTTCTTCTTTGGAGCTCATATTGTGTTAATCATTGGTATAGGGGCGTCTCTTGCGTCTGTGTGGTATTTTATACGAATCATGACGGCTAAGAGAACCCAAGTAAGGAACTATTCAGGATTTTTTATTGTCGATCTCGTCGAAAAGAAGGTTATTCCGGTAAATCGCTACCCGTATTCTATAAACCTCTCTCGATATTTAGAATCAGCCTGTGCCGAGAGTCAAGACATAAGGATGGTATTAGAGAGGTCAATCTATGTACCAGATACAACGATTAAGATTCCTCGAGAAAACATTGATGAGGAAGAAATTGAAAGAAAAGAAAGGGCAGCTGCAAAAAAAATTATGGCTACCCCTGACAGGCGCTTGATTTTAGAAGCTACGGAGTATTTTGTACTTAGAATGTTGTCCACTCACCTCACAAATTATTTTAATGATGAAAAATTCAAAGAACAAAATCTTACCAAACTTGAAAGGAAGGATATCCCTCAAGTATTGCTTGAAAATCGTTTCTTGAATCTTTTTTCTAAGCCGATGGAAGAAAGGGGAGCAGCATCATTTGAAGACCGATAT
>CAYFUV010000141.1:0-3027 GCA_964346435.1 uncultured Candidatus Bathyarchaeia archaeon
TACTATATTCAAAACGTTATCCCTGAATTCGAAGAAGTCACCGGTATCAATGTGAATAGTGATACTGTAACTTGGGATGAACAGGATCGAAGAACGCTTCCAGAATGGGAGCAGAAAAAAAGCACTTGGGATTTAATTCATCAGGAACAGGATTTCTTAGCATTCTACAATTATCGAGGTTGGGTAACTGATTTAACTGTCTTAGCAGAGGATAATCCTGACGTGGTGTATCCCGATTATGATTGGGATGACCTGTACGTTGCCAGGTTCTTCATGCAAGAACTTCCCCAGACTGATCCCTACTCGAAACCGTATACAGGACAAATATGGGCGTTTCCCTTCGAAAACTCTCCACGATCCATAGTATATCGAAAAGATCTCTTCGAAGACTCAACGGAACAATCAGATTTTGAGAAAAAATATGGATATGAGTTGATGCCTCCCAAGACATGGGATGAATATAGAGATATCGCAGAATTCTTCACCAGACCTAAAGATAATCTCTACGGGAGCTCGGCGGAAGCTGCAGACTTCGTAGCGTTAGGCTATGACGTCTGTTTTATGTGGTATTCATGGGGAAACGACACCTTCGGTATTAATACGGATAAATGGTATGCAAGTGAGGCGAACGGTGGGTACATCGACTCTCAACCCATGGTGGAAGGACTCGAATTATATGTCGACCTGTTAGATTTCTGTCCTCCCGGTGTACGAACATATACCTGGGTAGAAAGTCCAGAAGCTATGGCACGAGGCGAAGTAGCTATGCTAACCACCTACTATGAATTCATGGGATTCATGCTTCAAAACCCTGAAGCTTCCAAAGTCGTCGGAAAAGTCGGCGCTTCAACTCCACCCATAACTGACTATTGGAAACCAGGCATCTTCCAGCAATATGAGGAGATGGATGGCTGGTCCATCCCCGAATACGCTGAAGCAGAGAAGAAACCTGCAGCATACCTTCTGGGACAATATATGACCACCAAACCAGTAATAGACACGATCACATCGAACGTGGGAGTCTGTGTGAGAAAATCTTCACTCCAGATACCAGAAGTTGAACAACTTAATGAAGCGTGGGGTGGATACTACGATGTCTTCAGAGCATTAATAATGGAGGAACCTCCGAAATTAGGTCCCACACCCTGGCTTCCTACGCAAAAAGACGTTATGGAACTGTTGTGGAGAGGTTTCTCAGAGGCAGTATCAAAGAAAGCATCCCCACAAGACGCGTTAACTGACGTAGGAATGAAGCTAGACGATTCACTGGCAACTCTTCGATAACAGGTTGAAAATATGAAAACTAAAAAATCCCTTTTTTTTCTTTTATTACCTGCCTTCGCCTTATTATTTTTTAATGGTGTTGCACCATTTATCTACACGATTTACATCTCATTTTTTGATCGCAGCATCCTGAGGGGAACATTCAACTTCATCGGCTTAACCAATTATATCACTTTATTCCAAGATGAAATTGTCCTTACCTCATTGAGTAGAACTGCATTATTCGGAATCGCAGCTTTAATTTGTGAGATTCCCCTGGGATTAGCTTTAGGATTTCTGCTTGCTAAAAATTTTAGAGGAAAAGATCTCTTCAGGGCAATTGCCGTCCTCCCCTTAGCTATGGCTCCTGTTGTTATCGGCGTTGTATGGAAATTGCTTTTAAACCCTGATATTGGAGCAATCACATATGTGTTCCGACAATTCTTTGGATATCAGCTTAATATCGGCACATCGGAAATACATGCTTTCTGGGCTACAGTTTTCGTAGACGTCTGGCATTGGACTCCGTTTATCGGACTCGTATTTCTCGGGGGATTAATGTCCATCCCCAACCAGCTTCTCGAAGCAGCGGATATTGATGGAGCCGGCTTCTTCAGAAGATTACGATATGTAATCCTCCCCAATTTAAAGACAACATTCGCATTAATCGGTATTATACGTATTGCCGACATTATTCGAATCTATGACGAGATCTTCTTACTTACCAATGGGGGACCCTCAATGGCGACACGATATATCTCCCTTGAACTTGCAAAAGAAGCGATCCAAGTATGGAACTTGGGATATGCATCAGCTATCTCAATTATCCTCTTGATCATAATCGCGCTCCTCGCGAATGGATACTTAAAATTAATAAGGTTTGAGTAAGATGAAGAAAACAGAACGAACAAAACAAATAGCATTGTATATCACGTTAATCATTATGATGGTGCTCATTCTTATTCCGATATATTGGACAGTAACCTCATCGTTAAAACAGAGGATCGACATTATTAGTGCACCAACATTGTTTCCAGCTCTCGATCGAATAACGTTAAACAATTACTATCAGACCCTAATCTACCGGGGGGTGTGGCGAAACATCCTGAATTCCTTTATCATTGCAGCGGGGAATATGCTTCTTGTCACTGCATGCGCTTCCTTAGCTTCCTATGCATTTTCTCGATACCGATTTAAAGGTGATAGAAACCTCTTCTTATGGACGATTATGAATCGGCTTCTCCCTCCTGCAGCATTTTTAGTTCCCTTTTTCGTACTCTTTGAAACGGTGCATTTAGTCGATACCCACATCGGGTTAATCATCATCTACTCATTAGCAAATCTCCCCTTTGCCATGTGGCTATTGAAAGGGTTTTTCGATGCTGTACCCAAAGACTTGGATGAAGCGGCATTGATCGATGGATGTACCCAATGGAGATTATTGAGAGAGGTGATCTTTCCCATTATCAAACCGGGGTTAGCTATCACCGCGATCATGGTGTTTCTATTCAGTTGGAATGAATTTCTCTTCGCAACCTCTCTTACACGATTAAATGCAGTAACGATTCAGACAACATTTAGCGGTTATGCAATTGAAATGTCAGGAGCACGATGGGAGGAACTCTATGCATTAGCTACTACCGCTATGATTCCTGGAGTCGCTTTACTTTATATCTTCTCAAGACATATAGTTGCAGGATTAACCCTTGGTGCCGTAAAGGAATAAGCTCTCACCAATGAAAAAAGTATCAAACACTCCTCTCA
>CAYFUV010000142.1:0-8566 GCA_964346435.1 uncultured Candidatus Bathyarchaeia archaeon
TTTCACTTGGGAGGAATTTGAAAGAAGAATAAATAGCGGCTTGAATGACGCGATTGGAAACTTTGTGCACAGGACTTTGTCTTTCATACATTCTTACTTTGGAGGTAGAATGCCCGCTATATACGACCTCAATCCTAAAGACAAGAATTTTCAAAAAAAAATAAATGATTCTTCAAGAAAAGTAGGGCATCTTTTTGAAGCTGTTGAAATTAGAGAGGCGCTGAATGCCGTTATAAACCTTGCAAGGGAGGGAAATCTATATCTAAGCGAGAAAGAGCCCTGGCATAAAGTAAAGGAGGATAAAGAAGATTCGTCAACAACGCTCTTTCTTGCAGCGCAACTAGTTCACGCATTAGCGATTTTAATTCAACCATTTATGCCCATTGTTGCCAGTAAGATATGGAAACAACTTAACTTGCCAGGGGAGGTAAGTGATCAAAAATGGGAGCTGGCTGGAGAATTTGTATTAAAACGAGGGCATAAGATCGGAAAAGTTGTTCCCATATTTCATAAAGTCAATTCTTCAGAAATAAGAAAAAAACGGAAAACCGTTGCTTAAAGGGTAGGACGTCGTTTTGGCCAAATATCGCCTTCTTAAATTAGACATACATGTCCATTCGAGCAACTCAGGCGATTCTTGCATCGATGTTAATTCAATTCCTACAATTCTAAAGAATAGAGACTTAGATGGAGTAGCTATTACAGAACATGATAAACTGATGAAATATGATTTGGATGAAACCATAGTTTTGCCCGGAGTTGAGATATCGACGAGAAAAGGGCATCTGATAGCTTTAGGAATAAGCAAAGATATTGAAAGCAAAATGTCTATGGACGAGACTATAGAGGAAGTACATTCTCAAGGTGGAGTCGCAATAATTGCACATCCATATAGTTTTCCAAACAATGTTAATTTTAAAAATCTGAGTCGTAAGCCAGATGCAATAGAAGTTCTAAATGCTAGAACTATGTTTTGCGGCATTTACACTTCTTACGCAAAAAAAAAGGCCGAGAAGCTCGAGGTCCCAATGGTAGGTGGAAGCGATTCACATGATCCCGAAATGATTGGTGATGCACTAACAATAGTTGAATCTGAATCAGATTCTATTAGCGATATTCTTTACGCATTCGAGGAAGGGCGGGTAAGACCTTCTGGAAACTGTTCTAGTTTAAGAAAAAAACTGAAGGGTAGAATTCATTCAATGGCAACTAGAATATTTTAGTTAGCGCCATTCAGAGCTCAGAAATGATCCCCGCCTCCAAATATCGTGGCGAAGCATTTGTTATCTTCGCAATAGCGCTTTTTCCCAGCAAATTATCGCCATAATCTACAAATACCTTCTTATAATTTTGCGTTCTTCCAACATAGACATTTTTTCTAATTCTTTTTGTAAAGAAGATAATTTGCTCCGAGTTCATAAATCGAGAATTTTTTTTCAAGCCAATATCCGAGCATATCACTGAAAGTTCTTTTGACCTTTTCTTGATCGTCTTCGATGGATTTTGAGTAAGTTTAGCAGCAAATGTTCCAGGCCTTGGCGCAAATTTCGAAATATTCACAACATCTGGTTCAACTTCTTTAATAAACTCAATTGACTTAGAAAATTCTTCTTCATTTTCTGAGGGAAAGCCCACTATTATATCGGTAGAAATCGTCATATCAAGAATCGAGTGCCTAAATTCCTTGATAACATTCTTAACATCGTCTACATGATAAGGTCTATTCATGGATTTCAGAACATCATCTGATCCGGATTGTATTGGGATATGTAAAAAATCATAGATTTTCTGATCTAGATAAATCGAAATAAGATCTTTAAGCATGTCCTTAGCGTAGTTTGGATTCATCATACCAATTCTGACTTTAAAGTCTCCTTCAATCTGCTTTATTCTTTCCAAAAGAACCGTGAGTTTAGTTTCAACATCTCTTCCATATGCACCTGTGTCTTGTCCTGTAATCCATATCTCCCTAGCACCTCTTGAAACTGCTAATTTAATTTCATCAACGATGCGCTCAATTGGAAAAGAGAAAAGCTTTCCTCTAGCCAATTTTGTACAGCAGTAGGAACATTCCCCTAGGCACCCTTCAGCAATTGAAACGATCTTTACTAATTCATTTATCCTATTCTCCGGTAATCCTAACTTTACCAGTGGAGAATCAGAGAAATATCCGACCCCACGAATCCCTTTATTCACCGAATCCATGGCTTCAACAATATGGTTAACTGAATGCGAGTCTAGTACTGCCGAGTAATCTGGCAGAATTGATTTGATCTTTGAAAAATTTATTTTTGGCAGACAGCCAGCAACTATTATCGGTTTTTCCAGATTTCTTAGGATTCTTAACCTATTAAGAACTTTATCTTCGGTAGGCTTCTTAACACCACACGTGTTTACGATTATAGCATCGGCATTCTCAAGATTTTCCTCAATTGAGTAGCCACTTCTCAGCAAGTAACCCAGCATGATTTCCAAATCATGAGTGTTAGTCGCGCACCCGTAATTTTCTAAATAGATATTCTTAATATTGCCGAGAAAATTTCCAGACATTTTTACATCTAATTCTTGCTATTTCTTTTTTTGATTGTGGATTAACACACTAACAAATACTTAGGAGGGGGGAAGCGCTCCCTCCTCCAACTGGAGGAATTATTGCAAATTGGCAGTCTCCATGGATTTTAGTCTTTATGCCATTCATAGTCGTTATACTTTTTCCATTCACTAAGAATTGTAGATTTTCCCTTGGTTTATCCAATTTATTTTTAAAGACGTATTCCCTAAAACGATCGCCATATTTATTCGATAAATGTTGGAGGAGCTCTTCTACGGAAACGCCCCCTTTTAATTCTAATTCTTCTTCCCTCTTTCCCGTTATCTCTCTTAAGGAGGCAAAATATCTAATATTGATCTTCGACTTCAATCCCTCCAATTCAAGTATTGAGTAGCTGTTTTAGCCTAAAAGATACCTAATGTTGTTCTTAAACTAATTGTTAATCGTATCGTATTAAAATCGGGTATGCTATTAATGATTTTATAATCCCAAAAAAATATTAAATACGTTTCTCGTTAAGTAGGTATTTAGACTTCGTTCTTTTTAGCCTTACTAAGGAGATTTTTATAAAAATGAGTGAAGATCGAGCTCAAACAGGAATATCTGGTCTAGATGATTTACTGAATGGAGGAATCCCGAGAGGAAGAGTGGTACTGGTTATGGGAGACCCAGGAAGCGGAAAGACAACTTTATGCACGCAGTTTCTTGTAAACGGAATTCAAAAATTCGATGAGAGTGGCGTGATGGTTACTCTAGAAGAAAGTCCGGAGCACATGCGTGAGGAGATGGGGGAATTCGGATGGAACTTGGAGGAGATGGAGAATTCAGGGAAGCTGAAGATCGTAGACGCTTCGCCCATCAGAAAGCTACCAGGAGACGTAAAGCTTGGAAAAATTACGATTGGGAAAAAAGAATTCTCCATGATCACACTAGTAGATTCTATTAAAAAGAACGTGGAAGAGATTAAAGCGAAGAGGATAATGGTGGATGGCATGAACACGTTAATATTTCAATTTCCAGACATTAATGAACGTAGGAATGCCATACTGGAACTAATTCAGGTTCTCGCATCGACTGGAGCTACCTGTTTTATCGTCACCGAATTAAAAACCGGTGGCGTATTTGAGAGGATCGTACAAGACGAGGAATACTTATCTCATGGTGTTATTCTTATGCAAACGGTTAAAATTGGAAAAACTTTTACTAGAGCTATCCAAGTTGAGAAGATGAGAAGGACCGCTGTGGACAACCAACCAAGGCCTTATAGGATGACTAACAAAGGCATTGAAGTTTTCTCAAAAGAAAGTGTCTTTTAGGCAATTATCATTAAATTCAGTATACACTTGCCTACATATAACACACGTTAACCAATATATTTTCAATACTATAAGCGTGCGTTATCCATCTACCTGGTTTTCCTCCTGCCCCCTGAGTCTGCTATTGCCCGTATCTTTAACAACTTGGACAAGTTCCTCGCGCATTATTCTTAATCAGTTTAAATAGCAAATAGATCGGATTATTAAAGCACACACGCTAAGATAGGCAAAATAAATACCATTAAAGGCATATTTCATAATATATAGCCCTAACATGAAATTCTAGGGGATAGTTTTCTTGAAAGGTATGAAAGATCATGATCTAAATAAAACGTCTCATGTTGACGATATGGCCCAAGTAGGAAAAGGGTGCCTGATAGGGAAAAGATGTAGAATTTATGGAAAAATCAGATTAGCTAGCCGTTCACAAATTGGGGATAACACGATCATCTATGGTCCTGCAATTATTGGAAAAGAAACGTATATTGGCCCTAATTGTTTGTTAGGACACCCTGACAGGAAAAGATTAAAAGAAAATATATCTTCCCGAAAAGAGTCTGAAATGAATAATAAAAGCGATAATCTTGTGATCGGTGAAGAATGCATAATACGTTCTGGTTCTGTCATTTACACAAATGTAGAGCTGGGAAGACGGACAGAATTAGGACATAACGTCATGATAAGAGAAAAGGTTAGGATTGGTGGTAATACAATAGTTGGAACTAATACTGTTATTGAGGGTTTATGCAATATTGGAATGAACGTTTCTATTCAATCAGGAGTATACATATGTATAAATTCAACGGTTGAGGATGCGGTGTTTTTAGGTCCTTATTGCGTATTCACAAATGACAAATTTGCAATGCAAAAGGAAACCAAGCTTTTAGGTCCCACTGTCAAGTATGGAGCAAGCATAGGAGCAAACGCAACACTTATGGCGGGCATAACCGTTGGTGAGGGAGCTGTTGTGGGAGCTGGAGCTATGGTGAATAGAGATGTCCCCGCCAGAACAATTTATGTAGGAATTCCGGCAAACAAATTGAAGCGGTTGCCAAGTGATTGGGGATCGCTACTTGAAAAAAGAATGAAATGAAAGTGAAGCGCCTAAGCTTTTTCTACTCGGATAGCCTCTCCACTTTTTGTTTTATTAAACGCAGTAGCATCGCCTATGATTTTTCCAAATACATTTACTGGACTTGCAGCAACAGGCTTGTCCCCGCTACTGGCAGGAGTTCTACCGAAAAATATGCAGAAAGAACTTCCAGCCGGCCAGTATCCCAAATCCCCAACATCAACCTCAGTTTGTGAATTCTCCTCGCTGGCGCTAACTGGGATATCGAAGTATACTTCTTCTCCCCATCTATTAACACTAGATTCGAAGGGCAATGCATCAATTATAGCTTGGGCCGTTTCTGGATTTTTATCCTCAATAATTTCTGCATCTATATATCCGGTACTCTCGGTATGAATTTTAATCTTTTGAGGCATACAACTTCACCAGCAATCAGTTAGAATATGGCTCATAAATATTTAAAGGTTAACAGCTCCAGAAAGCCAACATCGATTTAACAACTACTTTTAGATACTTTTTTTACCCAATATTAATCATATCTTGTTTATGAGCTGTGAAGAAATCAAGATTTCAACAGCTGATGAACTGATCTCCTTATTTGGAAAAGCATATTGGGTGGAGACTCAGTTTGAACTTTCAACTCAATGGGCGGCATATATTTCGGTTAAGGAACAGAAATATCGAGACGTAATATTCAAATTATCGCATGATTCAGAAAAACATAAAATGATTCTTGAAGAATTTTTTTCAAATATCGAAGGTTTAGATCCAGAAAAAGCTTTAGAAAATGCTGGACTTAAGCAGGAAGAATTTGATTTTAAGCGTAAAAGAGATGAAGAAATAGTTGCTGAGTTATTAAGGTACGAAAAACTTGCACTAGACATATACACAAAACTATACGAGTATCTGGATAGAGATTTAATACAAGAAATTTGGAAAGGACGCGATTCAGAAGATTTCTACGAATAACTTAAAATTCTCATAAGTGATGAAAAGGCACATATTGAATTGCTTATACCTCTAGCAGGAAAAATTGAACGATTTTCCTAGTCTTAATTCCACAATGCGCGTGCACACCAGGTTAAACACAAAAATATTTCGTAATGATCTTTTTTAAGCGGGCATGCCTCAGCGACGTACACAGAGAAAACTAAACTTAATATAAAGACGCAGAATCCTTTTTATTTCAGATATGTTTAAGAAAGGAAAAGCAAGCTCACATCGGTTAGATCCTCCCGAAGAGGGAGAACCAGAAGAAGAAGTGCATTACACTGGCCGAGACATTGAAGAGGTGATTAGAAAGCTATGTACGGTTGCAATGCCGCGGACACAAATAATCACCGAAGCAGAAGTACGCTCTGAGCATAGAGAGTTGAGTGAAGCTTGGGGGAATCTTGCCCTCTTAAGAGGAACACTTAAAGAATTATCAGACGCCCTTCGACCAAGGCTATAGATTGATAAGGGTGCGAGTGCATTTGATGGATTCCAGCTGCTCACATATTATTCCTTAAAATGTTCTCAAGTAGAGTCTCTCTTTAGGACGACGTTACGTGGATATCGCGTCTGGAGGACGGCTAAGGTATTGTTTGCTTCCTTTGTCGGGGAGTGAGAGATCTTTCAGGAAACTATAAATATGAACTAGCGCATGCTTACATATGCTTTTGAGCCTTTATCTCCTTCTATTCTTCCTTTTTCTCATTACGTACATGAGATGAGTCGCGTCTATCGTGCGTGTGGTACCTTGGTGCGCACACATAACTATGCGACGTATTCATATTGAGGAAGCGCGCACGCTAGCATATAATTTTTCCACGATTATTGGAGAAACAAATCCCAGGAAAAATATCCAAGGAAACCAGAGTAATAAAAGCTCAAAGGGAAAATCACCGCCAATTATTAAGAATATTAACGTGACCAGAAAATAGTATGAAGTCATACTTAATCCTGCTACGATCTTTGTTTGTTTAAAAATTTTTGATAGAGCCATCATTACAAGTATAGCGATTAAAAGAGGAGCTATGAGAAAAACTTGATGAATTTCAATTAGTCTGAATGTTATTATTGTTAATATAAAAAAGGTGAACGAAGGATAATATCCTGTTATCAGCTTGACTATTATTGAAAAAGAGATAACAGAAGCTATCATTAATGAGTATCCTAAAACACAAGTGAGGATTGAATATTTCACTGAGTTTTTCTTCATGATTCAACTATTGAGAATTGATCTTAATATAATATCTTCTTTCATCTGCTTCAAGATTTAATTCAGAATATTCGATTTCATCAAAGTCAATAAAAGACCTTTTGGTTTATTTTTTTCTTCCTTTTTATGTTTACGAAGTTTTTCGTGTGTGTGCGCACCAAGGTACCGGGGATATAGATAGGTAGGCGGTTGTGCAGTCCACGCGGATCTTATTTAAACGTTGGATAATAATTCGAATTTTTTATTTTCCCAACTTTTAATTTTTAATTCGTTTTATATCTGATCCACTTGATCATCGGAAATCCCACACTCTATCATATATTCACAGTGGGTTTATCGTTATCAATGGTAATTCTACTCTTTTAAATAATAAAGAAGAAGATTCAAGAATAATAATTTATTAAGCGCACGCGTTATTACTATTCATATATATTCTTGACGATATAAAACCTATTTAGCTACCTTTTACTATAGAAGTGAATTTACAATTTTAGAGGAGGTGAAAATTCTGCCAAAATGTGGAGTTTGTCAAAAAGATGTCCCTGAGCAACCTAAAATTACTGAAGAAGGTACTTGCTCTATCTGTGGTGTTAAACTGAAGCCAGCTCATTAAATCTCAAAATTCAATCTTTTTTTGATTATCTGGAATTTTTAGGGATTTTATCTTCTTACATATTCTTCCATTAACCGATTACGATAAGTACCGTTGTGTGTGTGCGCACCAAGGTACCCCCCCTCTCTCTCGTATACGTGACTCGACTCATGTACGTAAGGAGATAAAGGAAGAATAAGAAAACAGTAAGTGTATGAAGAGATATGAAGAGGTAATGAGTCCTATTTTAGCCCTATATAAACTAAATATTAACCATATACTAGCAAATACTAGCCATATATTAGTTCAATGTAAATCTAATAGCGCGCGCGCTAGGATGATATAGTGGAAGTATGGGGAAATGTTAAAGGATTACGAACATATGAAACGATTTTAGATACGATAGTAACGGTTCCTGAAGTAGACATGTTATATACAGAGATATATTAATTGAGGTGGAATAATCTAGTAAGCACTTAGATGAAAGCACTAACTTAAAGATAGTATTAATGTTGGTTCATCTTGATAGTAAGATTCATAATACTAATTCAAATTAGAGGAGAAGAAAATTTATGAATAAGAGATATTTGATAAGGCCTGAAGATCGAGTAAATGCACCCGTTCCAGAGATGGGAAAGATTAGAAGGGAGATGATAGTTGATGCAGACACCGCAGGTGCTGAAATATTAACTTTTGCATATGCTCGTTATGAGCCAAGAGCGACTGGTAAAGCCTTTGAGAAAAAACATTCTCATCCTTATGCTGAAGAAGTTGCTTACATCGTTTCGGGAAAAGGCATTGCAGGAGTTGATGACCAAGAGTTTGAGGTAAA
>CAYFUV010000143.1:0-25263 GCA_964346435.1 uncultured Candidatus Bathyarchaeia archaeon
CTCGCCCATCCAAAACTCTCTTTATTGAACGAAGAAGTAGCCAAACAACTGAAAGAAAATCCAAAGTCCAAGATACTTGTATTTGCGCAGTATAGAGACACTGCATCTTATCTGGTAGATAGATTGAGATCAAATCTTGGTATTTCTGTTGAGAGATTTGTGGGGCAGGCAACAAAATCTGGAGATTCAGGAATGACGCAAGAAGAACAAACCAATATGATCAAAGAGTTCCGTGATGGAAAAACGAACGTACTCGTCGCCACTAGTATAGCTGAAGAGGGATTAGACATACCAAGTGTAGAATTGGTTTTATTTTATGAACCTGTGCCGAGCGAGATCAGATACATTCAAAGAAAAGGAAGGACAGGAAGAAAGATTGCTGGCAGGACAATAATATTAGCTACGCGCGATACCTTTGATATGGTTTATCTATACGCCAGCGGACAAAGAGTCAAAAGAATGAAGAATGTTATTAAGACGATAAATAAGGAATTAAATCCATTAATTCGATCCGGGCCTAAACCTGAACCAAGGATTATGTCTATTGAAGAGATAAGAGAGATCGAGAAACAGGCAAAACTATCGAAGCTTGATCCTATGTTAATCAAATCGGAAAGAGAGAAGGCAAAAAGGTTCATAAAGGACGTAGATAATGCAATGAAAAGTGTTTATCTGAAGATCTTAAGAGCCGGGGCTGAAGGGTTATCTATCGTTGATTTGACTGATGTGCTATCTGAGGAGGAAGGATTGTCTCATGCGATAGTTAAAGCCTCTGTAGATAAGTTATTGAAAATAGGGAAAATTTCGAAGATCGGTTCTAATCGTATAGCTACATCGGGCAAGTCAACTTCAAATGACAGGACTATTTCAAAAAAGGAAGTTTATAAAGTTCTAGTCGAGAAGGTATATCCTGGTAGAGCCGTTGTCTGGGTAAATGACAAATGGAGGGCTCGGGTAGTTTCTGAGGATTTTGAAGGTCCAGTTAATTTAATGAAAAAGAATAGTAGATTTAGAGCGATAGGGACCTTATATCATTATGATGGAGCTCTCTGTTTAAGAATAAGTGAAGTAGTTGAGCTCCTTTCATAAGCGCTCTATGGACCAGTTCCAATACAATCATCTTTCTTTTTATAGCTAAGCTTGCCTTAAAAGATAAATTTCAGAGAAGATGAGTATAGAAGATAAGATCAAGATGACTAGAAGATCAAATTTGCTCCCACTTCTCATATTAGTTATTTTTCTTACAAACAACATTCCACAATCTCTTGCTTCCTTTGAAGCTGAGATAATTCCTCAACCGGTATATACCGTTTATGTAAATCAGTCGTACACTTTAACGGTAAATGTCCAGTACGAAATTCCGTTCAAAACGATTGAGCAAATTGGCCCCATCGAGTTTTGGATATCGAGTGCTTTGAATGCAAGCGATAAAGTACGATTGGAAGGCAGCGGCGTTCATCCATTTGAATTGCATCTCGTAGCACCTAGTCAGCAGGGAGATCATGTATTTGAAATTAACCTTCACGTAAACTCCAAGCAGCATAAGGATGCTATACTAGACACTTCAGTGATAAAATGCAAAGTGGCCCAACCAATTCTGAATGATTGGGCAATTACAAAAGTCTGGATAACGCCTGAATCGACAACTCCCGGAAGCGAAGTGACCTTTCATGCTACGGTAGTATTGAAGAATAGTTCATACTTGAAATACAAGGCATTACATGTTGCTAGAGTTGGATTTTATCTAGACGGAGATTTTTTCAGTGGAGTTTTTCTACGGTTTGACCCAAACTTACCTGCCACGTTTATTCAAGAAACACAAGCTCAAGAAACTTGGATTGCAGAGGAAGGCTCACATAGACTTCGTGTTCTAGTAAGCGATAACAATCAATTTCCAGATCCTTTTCTAAACGATAATGAAATAGAGATAATATTCTCTTCGAATTCCTCACATCAGGAAAAAACCTCAATTATGCCAGAGGGTATGGGAGACAAGTCGATTCTGGAATCCATTAAAAGCCTCATCGAGAGCATGTTCCGATTCTTTAAGGATTTGTTTCCATAATATTCAAGTTTATACTATTCTAATAATATCTAGTCAAGGTCATTGATTATGCGAGGTTCATCAAAAACAAATGCTCTGAATGATCTGCTGAAAAAATGTTTTTCAATACGATTCTTTTCACTCTTTCTGATATTCTTCGGTCTAGGTGGGACTATTATTTGGCCTATAACAGGATTTTATTTCACTACAGGTCTCGATGAAGCGCGATCTACTATTGAATTGGTTGTTGAAGAGTTAAGAAATGTAGAACAGACCCTAAATGAATCATACTCTCGAATAGAAATATTGCAAGAATCCACATCTGATATCGGTTTCAAATTGAGCAACATGCTTGAAGCATTAAATAGATCCTCGTTATCGCTGTTGACATTGGCGGCGAACGTCAAAAAAACATCAGGGCTTTTGGACCAAGCATCTGAATCTATGGTTTTAAGGTTAATATCTGAGGACTTCGCCGAATCTATAAAAGATGCTTCCAAAGACCTAGAGGATTTATCGGAAGCATTCGAGAATCAAAATATTAGTTTCAATGAATTCTTAAAAGAGCTAAGTACAATTGAAAATATTACTCATTTCGGAAATCAGATTATAGATTTCTTAAAAAATACGATTAGATCCTTTTTGATAGTCTTGAAGTTTGTAACTCAAAGGCTTAATTCGATAAACAATGCTTTAGATAATTTCGGCTTAGGATTGTTCATACTTACACTGGACACAACGTTGGTTCATCTATCATTGGCCATGATCGGATTTATTTTCATACGGAAGCAATCGGGTCGCACTTAATCTAACAGGCTTTCATTCAATCCATCCACTTGGTCATCTTTGCTAAGAAAAAACCTGAAGAGTCATCTTTATGTGGATAGAGTCTTCTACATTTTTCCAAACCTCTTAGACCGGGCGAACCAATTTTCGGTAATATGTCCAATTGCTTAAAGTCTGGACGAATTTTAAGAAATCTTTCAATCAGAACTTCGTTTTCCTCTTCTGTTATGCTACACGTAGAATATATTAAAATTCCACCCATCATTAGGAAATCAGCTGCGTTTCCGATCATCTTAAATTGCAATTCTGAATATCTCTTGATACTTTGATAATCAATTTGCCACTTCATTGATGGTGTTTTCATGAAAATTCCTGTTCCGCTGCATGGCGGATCTAATATGATCAGGTTTACTTTGATGTCGATTGGCAATTCATGACAAATATCAGATATTATGGGTTCAGCAATTCCTACACCTAATCTCATCATTTCCCTTTTCCATACTTTCATCCGGTGAGGAGAATAATCGACAGAGTAGATGATTCCATTATTATTCATAATTTGGGCTAAAAAGCTAGTTTTAGAACCTGGAGCAGAGCACAAATCCATAACGACTTGACCTGGTCTAGGATCCGCTGCAATAACTGAATAACAGCTAGACTTATCTTGAATATGAAATGATCCCTGTTTATGAAGATTTAATTTAGTCAAAGGTCTCTTTGTTCTACGTACTCGATAGACGTTTTTTAACCTACTTACTCCAGATAGCTCCACTCCATCTTTAGATAATTTCTTGATGATCCTATCTTCTTCATCCTTCAGAGTGTTTAATCGAATATAAGTCGTTGATTTCTCCACGTTTTTCTTTAATACTCTTAAAGCTTCTCTTCTACCAAAAATTTTGTAGCTATATTTTACGTACCACTCGGGATGGAAAGTTTCGAGACTTACTCGTTTTATTTCATTTGAATTTCTGATGATCTCATCTGATTCGAATGACAGTAATTTGGCGAAAAAGAATTCAAATGGATGAAGCTCCTTCCAGCCGATAACTTTCCTCCCAGCCTCTAAGAAGCTTATTATCTCTTTCATACTTGATTTTCTAAATATTACCCAATAGACATACATTCGAAGAAAATTTTTTACTCCAAAATTAATATTGTCGGAAAAATTATCGTCAGATATGAGCGTTTTGATCAAAGCGTCTATGAAATTGAGTCTTCTATTTATTTCGAAGATAAATAAATAAGCCAGCCTAAGTGGCCCCGCTCCTTTGATTTTCAATTGCACAGAAGTTTTGAGAAAAGCCTCTCTTTCGCTAATCCCTTTTAGTTCCATCCAACTTAACGCTTCTACAGCTACGGCCAAAGCCGACTCTAACAATGCATTTCACTAATTAGTAAGATCTTCCTTATCGTGAGATTTTAAGATAAAAGTAATTGATTTTGATAACTTTTATTTTTTGATTTTAGTAACACACGATATTCCCAGCTTGAGGTGACATTAAGAAAAAAATCAAGAAAGTTTCATATAGCGGGCGCTATTCGTATGATCTTTAAGCTACTATTTCTATATGCCTTATGTAGATGATGTAAAAATGGAAAATAAATTGGAAGAAAGATCAAATAGCAAAAGGTATGTTAAGTTTAACGGAGTTAATCATCTTGCCATGGCCACTGGTGATATGGATAATACTATTCGTTTTTGGAGGGATTTACTCGGTATGAGGTTGGTAGCGGGATTAGGAAAGATTGGTTATAGACACTATTTCTTCCAGCTATCCGATACTGACTTAGTTGCCTTTTTTGAGTGGCCAGGAGTAAAACCAGTTGCTCATAAAGATCACGGAAGGCCGGTAGAAGGACCTTTTATTTTTGACCACGTTTCGTTTGGAGTAAAGACGGAGGAAGATCTATGGAAGTTGAAGGATAGGTTGGAAATTGCAGGTTTTTCTGTTTCAGATGTTATCGATCATGGATTCATCCATTCTATCTATTCTTTTGACCCAAATGGAATTCCTATCGAATTCAGTGCCAATGTTTCAGGAAGAGATGTGAGAAAAAAACCTACTATAGTAGATTCCAATCCCTCTCAGATAACATTAGAGGGATCAGAGCCTCGTCTAGAAAAATGGCCTGTAGTGAAAAAACCTACCCCTGAATCGGATAGGATGGTTTATCCAGGGGCCGGAAGTGAACTCTTTCATGGAAAGAAGAACAGAGAATAAACACGCGTTAAAATGATAGCCTCATGCCGATGAGAATGAGAATAATATTCATACTTACTAAAATGTCAGAAGAGTGATTCCTGGAAACACAACATAAAATTGTAGCGCGTTCTAAGATAAAAGTTATCTGTCGTAAGGTCAAGATAAATGAGTTGAATAACCAAATAATAGATTGTGAAATCGCTTTATGCAAAGGTTAGACGATTTTTTATCAAAACCTGATAAAAAAGTGGAAAAAACTGAATCTGAAGAATCCCTTGAGGAAAAAGATGCTTACTCAGGCGAGCTTGGTATTCCTAAGGATTTTGAATTCTATTTATTGGGCATAGGGTATGATGGGGATAAAGGTCTAGCATACGCAAAACTTTACGATGTTAGAAATGATAAGATCTCCTTTTGGTATGACAATACCGACCATAAGCCATATTGCTTATCAGATCAGCCTATTGAAGAGTTAAAGAAAAATAAGGCTTTGATATCCCAAAGTGGTTTCGACCATTTTGAAACAATTGAAAAGTACGATGCTCTTGCAGATGACAAAAAAAAGATGGCTAAGATAGTGGCTAGAGACCCTCTTTCGATTGGTGGCAGACCTGCCGGTTGCATTCGAGATATCATTAGAGCATGGGAGGCTGACATTAGATATATAGAAAACTTTCTTTATGATAGAAATTTGGAAGTCGGGATGCCTTACAAAATAAAAAACGATAAACTTGTTCCTTATACGTTTGAGCTGCCTCCTAAAGTTAGGGAGGATCTGGAAAAATCGCTCGAGGCAGAAACCGAGGATTTCAAAGAATTGGCTTATGATTGGGCAAGATTGCTTGAGTGTCCTGTCCCCGAACTAATGCGGGCATCTTTTGATATAGAAGTGTATTCTCCCGTAGCCACCAGAATTCCAGATCCACAAGAAGCTGAGTATCCCGTAATATGTGCTAGTATAATTGGATCAGACGGTTCTAAAAAAGTCCTTATGCTAAAAAGGGAAAATATGAAAAAAGTAGAGGAATCTGAAAAACTCGAGGCGAAGATAGAATATTTCGATGACGAAAGTCAAATGCTGAATAAGATATTTGAATATTTATCGAAATATCCAGTTATTGTTACTTTTAATGGAGATGACTTTGACCTAAGATATTTATGGCATCGAGCACAGCGTTTGGATCTTGAGAAAGATATCATGCCTATTGAGTTGGGCAGGAATTATGCGTCACTAAAATACGGAATACATATCGACCTTTACAAATTCTTCTTCAATAGATCGATTCAGGTTTATGCTTTCGGGCAGAGATACAGAGAAAAGACTCTGAACGAAATAGGCGAATCCTTGATTGACATGGGCAAGAAGGAGATTGAAAAACCCATCTCGGAATTGACATATTCTGAACTTGCTTCGTATTGCCTACGAGATGCTGAAATCACCATGAACTTGACAAAGTTCAACGACGGTCTGCTTATAAAACTGATGGTTTTGATAGCTAGAATCAGTTTTATGGACATCGAAGATGCTACTAGGCAGGGAGTGTCCAGCTGGATTAGAAGTATGCTCTATCGTGAGCATAGGAAAAGGAATTATTTGATACCGCGTCAAGATGAAATTATAGAACTAAAAGGAAGCACCGTCAGCGAAGCAGTAATTAAAGGTAAGAAGTATAAAGGGGCAATCGTAGTAGAGCCTATGCCCGGAGTGCATTTCGATGTTTCAGTACTCGATTTCGCCTCCTTGTACCCATCAGTGATCAAGATATGGAATCTTGGATATGAGACGGTCAATTGTCCTCATGAGGATGACGAATGCAGAAGAAATAGAGTGCCAGATTTACCACATTGGATATGTCAAAAGCGTAAAGCTTTAGAAAGCCTGCTAATCGGGTCTCTTAGAGACCTTAGAATAAGCCTTTATAAACCCAAATCTAAAGATCCCGCTATCCCCAATCATTTAAGAAATTGGTACAAGGTTGTATCAGACGGCCTTAAGGTGGTTTTGAATGCCAGCTATGGAGTCTTTGGGGCAGATAGATTCGCTCTTTATTGTCCACCAGTCGCAGAAGCTACTGCTGCCATAGGCAGGTATGTGATAAAGAAGACCATAGATAAGGCCCAATCACTCGGCATCAGGGTTCTTTATGGCGATACCGATTCAATATTTCTTGAAAGTTCAGATCCTCAACAGCTAAAGAGGCTGATAGACTGGTCAAAGAAATCATTGAGATTGGAACTTGAAGTAGATAAAGAGTATAAATATGTTGCATTAAGCTCGAGAAAGAAAAATTACCTTGGAGTGTATCCTGATGGCAAAGTTGATATAAAGGGTTTGACGGGAAAGAAGAGACATACCCCAAAATTCCTGAAGACAGCCTTTTATGAAATGATTGAAAGATTGAGTGAAGTAAAATCCAAGACAGAATTCGAAAGAGCCAAAGAAGAGATAAAGGATATTGTTAAAAGATGCTATCTAAAACTGAAAAATCACCATTACTCGCTACAGGACCTGGCCTTCAGTATTATGATAAGCAAATCTCCAGAGCGCTATACAAAAACTACGCCGCAGCACGTTAAAGCCGCTCAATTGTTGAAAAACAAAGGATTTGAAGTTAAAAGCGGAGATTTAATAACGTTCGTCAAAGTAGTTGGAGAACCAGGCGTAAAACCGGTTAGTCTTGCCTCCATTAACGAAATTGACTCAAAAAAATATATAGAATACGTTGATTCCACTTTTGAACAAGTGCTCGATGCTTTGAGCATAGATTTCCAAGAGTTAATAGGAACAACAAAATTGGAAAAGTTTTTCTAAATCGCTATTTATTGAGCAGCTTATTTATAATTCCCTATTGGAGGAAAGTAAATGGATCTTGAACAAATTCTAAACGATGAGCTCGTCGAACTTATCCGATTATCTGTGACTGAGCTGCCAACAGATGTTGAGTACGCATTGAAGAAATTATTTAGAGAAGAAGATACAGAACTTGGCAAAATGAACCTTAAGATAATTCTCGAAAACTTAAAACTTGCAAAAGAGCTTAGAGTGCCTATTTGCCAGGATACCGGCGTTTTAACTTTCTTTATAAAAGATGGAATATGCAAAATAAAGCAGAAAGATATTTTCGAAATCCTTACAAATTCCGTAAAAAGAGCTACCGCCGAGATCCCTTTGAGACCTAGTATTGTAAATCCGTTTACTAGAATAAATACGGGCGATAATACTGGTTTCAAAATCCCATATTTATACCAAGAATTCATCCCTGAGGATTATATTGAGATAACAATTTTGCCGAAGGGTGCTGGTTCTGAGAATATGAGTAGGTTATGCATGCTAAAACCAGAAGAAGGAATAGATGGAATAAAGAAATTTGTTTTAGATACCGTAATAAATGCAGGTGGAAGAGCTTGTCCTCCAATTAAATTGGGCATCGGGATTGGTGGCTCTTCAGACATTTCGATGAAACTTTCAAAAGAGGCTTTGCTAAGGCCCATAGGAGAATATAATCCTGATAAAGAGATTGCGAATCTAGAAAAAAAGTTACAGGAAATGATTGATGCAACGGGATTAGGGCCAATGGGTCTAGGCGGAAAAAAGACAGCTTTATGTGTAAATATTGAGAGTGCTGATTGCCATACGGCCTCACTTCCTCTAGGAGTAAATATTCAATGTTGGTCAGATAGGAGAGGTACTATGAGATTGAATGAAGATGGTGAAGTTGAATTCCTAACCCATAAGAGGGCTTAACAGTGAAGACGCAAAAACTATCTACGCCTTTATCAGAAGAGGAAATTAGAGGATTAAAAATTGGCGATGTTGTTTACGTATCTGGTCAAATCATTACTGCTAGAGATCAAGCTCATATGAGAGCGATAGAATTTGTAAAGAAAAAAAAGAGAATTCCGAAGGAGTTCGAAAACTCGGTTATATTCCATTGCGGTCCGATTGTGAAGAAGATTAATGGCAATTGGGTAATTGTATCCGCTGGACCGACAACGAGTTCTAGGATGGAGTCCTTGGAATATGAATTAATACATAGATTCAAGGTTAGAATGATAATAGGAAAAGGTGGAATGGGTGTTAAAACCGCGGGGGCCATAAGAAAATTTAAAGCAGTATATTGCAGCTTCACTGGTGGAGCTGGTGCTTTTGCTGCAAAAGCTGTTGAAAAAATTGAAAAAGTTGAGTGGTTAGATTTAGGAATTCCTGAGGCTGTATGGGTATTAAGAGTTAAAGACCTCGGACCTATGGTAGTCTCTATGGATTCCTATGGTGGAAATTTATATGAAGAGACAAATGCCAATGTAATGAAAAACTATCAAAAAATTTTGAAATCTCGATTTAATCGGCCAACATAGATGCGCTTAATTATTTTGGCGATAATGTTGGTAAGGAGATAATTTTGATTACAATAATTGGTTTAAAAAACATGCCGGAAGTAGAAAAAGGAGAAGATATTGGATTATTGATAATGAAAGCATCCGAAAAACAAGGAATAGCAATCGAAAATGGTGATATTATTGTGGTTACCCATAAAATTATATCGAAATCAGAGGGAAGGCTGGTTGATCTAAAAAAAATCGTCCCATCCGCTTTCGCTAAACAAATTTCATCAAATTCAAAAAAAGATCCCGCATACATCGAAACAATCATAAGTGAAATTCGAAGAATCGTCAAGATGTGGCGCCATCATCTTATTACGGAGACCAGACATGGATTTGTGTGTGCAAATGCGGGTATCGATAACTCAAATGTGCCTGGAGAAGATAAGGTGGCTTTACTCCCCCGAGATCCCGATTCATCGGCGATAAATATTCGAAATAGAATCAAGGAATTGGCAGGATCTGATATTGCCGTAATAATATCAGATACCTTTGGAAGGCCGTGGAGAAAAGGTCAAGTTAATGTAGCCATAGGCATTTCAGGTATGGATCCTTTAAAGGATTATAGAGGAAAAAAAGACTCTACTGGGCATATCTTAACCGTTACAAACATTGCAGTCGCAGATGAGCTTGCATCTTCTGCAGAATTGGTCATGAATAAGGCTGATGGCGTGCCTGTGGCTATTATAAAAGGATATAAATATTCTAAGGGGCATGGGAGTATCAGAGATCTAATTAGGCCCATTCACAAGGATCTATTTCGTTGAATGGATATTATCAAGCGTATGCAAGCCAGCAATAAATCTTCTCTTAATATTGAAATCACTTTGTATTTTTATGTGGAATGAACGTTGCTTTTAAAAATTCTTCTTGGAATTCTTTTTTGGCTCCTAACTCAATGTATCGAACTCTATTAGCAATCTTGTCCGCAAGTTCTCTGATCTTTTTAGATTTTAGGCCCATTCTTGCACCTGAACCTGCAGTATTTCCTACGAACTTTATGCGATTAGTTGAAATATTTGGAAAAATTCCTATAGTTTTTGCGCTATAAGGGTTGATATACGTTCCAAAAGATCCCGCCAAATAGAGTTGCTCTATTTCTTTCGGCGACACATTCAGTTCTTTCATTAAAATAAGGCAACCGGTATATATTGCAGCTTTAGCCAGTTGTATTTCTCTTATATCCGATTGGATTATTGTTATATCTTTTCCAATAGCATTCTCATCCTCTCGGACAATTAAAAATTCTTTCGGGCCCTTTCCATCAACAATTCTACCCGAGTTATTCTTTGCTATAATATAACCTCTTTCATCTATTATGTTCGTTTTGAACATTTCAGAAATTGCGTCGACTACACCTGAACCACAAATGCCAGTAGGTTTTACATCTCCGATTACTTTAGAAAAGACATTGAGAGTCTTTGGTTCTATCCAAATCTTTTCTATCGCCCCTCTTTGTGCCCTCATTCCGTGTTTAATATGGCCCCCCTCAAATGCCGGCCCTGATGCACAAGAACAAGCAACAATTCCTTCCTTATTTCCAAGAATTATTTCCGCATTAGTCCCTATGTCTATCAGCATAGATAATTCATCGGAATTATGAATGCCGGTAGATATTATATCTGCTATCACATCGCTTCCTACAAAACCGGCTATCACGGGTAAAGCATGAATGTAGCAATTGGGATTGATATTTACTCCAAACTCATAGGCCTTAATATCGAATGAATTTCTTACCACTGGAGGATAAGGGGATAAGGTAAGATAGGTAGGATTTAGATTCATGAGTATATGATGCATTGCAGTATTTCCCACGAATGTTAAATCATATATCTCATTGGGCTTAACTTTGAATTTATTACAGAATTCATCGATTATGTCGTTCATATCAGATCTTACTAATCTATTTAATTCCGTCAATGTTTCATCGTTATCTATCACATGTGTTATTCTTGAAATGATATCTTCTCCAAACCTTTTCTGGCTATTCATCCTGGAGGTGAAGCCAAGTAATGAGCTATCCTTCAAATTCATGAAATATCCTGCAATTTTAGTAGTTCCAATATCGAAGGCAATCCCAAAATTTCTATCCGATGTGTCTCCCGCCTCAATGCATAAGATCTCTTTATCCATCCAAAGAGTTGCAGTTACCTCCCAATCGCTATTTCGCAATACCGATGGCATTTCCTTTAATGTTCTATATGATATCTGAAGATTTGGAAAACCTTGAGATGATAGCGCCTCGATGATCCTATCGAGATCTGAATCTATGTTTTCCAAAGTAGTTTTAGAAAGTTTAATGAAAATTTTTCTAACAGCCGGATTCGGCAGTACACGTGGCTCAAGACCTACTATTGAAAGTTTTTGATACTCTTCTCTGCTCTCGAGAGGTATTTCTATGAGTGTGCTCTCGTTTTTTCTGATCACGCTACAGCATGCTAGCCTATATCCCTTGTTTAACTCCTCTGCGGTTAGCAATTTTTTCTCAGAATCTTTGAGATCAGATAGTATCTTCTTTCCTTTCTTAACAATGATTTTGCATTTGCCACAAATCCCTCTTCCGCCGCAAAGTGATTGGACTCTGAATCCTCCTCTATTCAGAGCATCCAATAAATTCTCATTGAGCGTAACATGTATTTGAGTTCTAAAGGGAAGGACAGTGATTTCCGGCATGAAAAACACTTTTAATAACCTTATGCAAGGTCCAATAATCAAATTTTTGGGTATGTTTCGATTACGTTAGGCGATTTTAGTTAGTTAGATTTTTATTCTAATGATCTGGTTCTTAATTAATTTATGACTAAAGTAGAGAACAAACCTCCTATACCAGTAGAAGTCTTTGATCTAAAGAATTTTGCAAGGATGGCTCTAGCCCTTTCAGAATCCACACAAATGCTGTGGTCCATGCCATATAAGGATAAACATATTCTGGGTTTGTTCACCGCATACATGTATTGGAGTGGTGACATTCCAATTTTAGCCTACGTTAATGAAGAAAAGCCTGAGAAACCATTTCTTGCCTACAAGAGCAATGCTATAAGCGGGGAGGAATATAAATTCACAGATAGCGCAGATGACCCTAGGTATGCTTACGGTTCATTCATCGAAATCAAGGAGATGCCCGATCTATTCCAAAGATCCTTAGATGGGAATTTTCCCATCCCAAAAGAGCCTCTGCTTGTAGAAGTTGAAGATATGGCTTCGTTGATTAGGATTCTTTTGCCACTCTCTATGAGGGAGGATGCAATATTTCCGTTGTGGCAATTCCCAAGCAAAGATGTCCATATCATGGGCATATGCATACCTTTTGAACATTATTATGAAGCTGATGCAATTCCGATCTTCTTCTTTTTCAAACAAGATAATCCCTCTGACTCTCCTTTTATTAGATATTCTACATCCAAATCTTTTGGAGAAAAGGCGGAATATGCGAATGATACGTCTGATTCGAAATTCTTTTATGTAAAAATAATAAATGTGAAGAACTTCCCTATTTTCCCCTAAATTAATGTGAGAACGGATTTTGGTACATATTCTTCTAGGGCTTGAGCATTTAAAATTCTGAAACCCCCTTTCTTCAAAGCTTCAATAAAAGCTGCAGCGGTTTGCATATTTGTAAATACAGGTATTGAGAATTCAGACGCTGCCCGTCTAATTATGAAACCATCACTTACCTCCTTATAATTATGGGGAGGTGATTGCGTGTTGATGACCGCTTCAATCTTACCCTTGATTATTTCATCCAATATTTCTCTACTTCCCTCACTTAATTTTCTTAAAGTCGTCACATTTTTAACGCTTTTATTCTCAAGATAATTTGCAGTTCCACTAGTTGCTACGATAGTGTATCCAAGGCCAATGAGTTCCTTTGCTAAATTTACGACAACAGGTTTATCGTTATCACAAACAGTAATCAATACCTTACTTCCTCTGCTTGGGACATTGAATCCAGCTGCGATGAATGATTTCAGAACCGCGTTTGAAAAGTCGTAATCTAAGCATGCCACCTCGCCCGTCGAGGACATCTCCACGCCCAGAACTGGATCAGCACCCTCTATTCTAGAGAACGAAAAAGTCGGACTCTTTACTGAAGTATGATATATTCTCCTATTCTTAATCTTCAATTCATCCAAGGTCTTTCCTAGCATGATTTTACTTCCTGCCCAGATTATTGGTATTCCTTTTGATTTGCTGGTGTATGGCATGCTCCTACTTGCCCTCAAATTCAACTCAATTACATAGACTTTATTCCCTTTTGTTACAAATTGAATATTGAAAGGACCTTTAATTCTCAAAGCTCTGGGAATTCTTGTGGAATAATCCTCAATCTCATTGACGACTTTCATATCGACATTCTGCGGGGGAATGACCATATTGGCATCGCCGCTATGCGTTCCAGCTTGTTCAATATGTTCCACTATCGCTCCTATGAGGACATCTCTACCATCGCTTATACCATCGACTTCCACTTCTTTCGCATCTTCAATGAATTTACTTACCACTACGGGATGCTCCCTTGAGACTTTTGTAGCCAAATTTATGTAGTCCTTTAGTTCTTCTTTACTTTTAGCAACTCGCATTGCTGCACCAGAGAGGACGTAAGAAGGCCTTATCATGACCGGAAATCCCACATCTTCAGCAAATTTTGTGGCATCCTCTACTGAAGTTAGGCTTTTCCATTTAGGTTGCGGTATTCCAAGCTTTCTAAGCAAAGTACTGAATTTTGACCTGTCCTCTGCCATATCGATACTTGTTGCAGTGGTCCCAATTAATTTAAATCCTCGTTTGGCCAAAGGCAAGGCCAAATTATTTGGCGTTTGACCCCCGACGCTTACTACGGTACCTATCGGGTTCTCCTTTTCTATTACATCCATTACTCTTTCAAGAGTGATCTCTTCAAAGTATAGCTTATCGGACATGTCAAAATCAGTCGATACAGTCTCTGGATTATTATTCAATACAATGATCTCATCTATGCCTTCTTCTTTCATCGCCCAAACAGTGTTCATGGTGCAATAGTCGAATTCGACGCTACTCCCAATTCTTATGCATCCTGAACCAAGTACTAGAACTTTCCTCAAGTCTCTAAATTCAACATCATCATATCTCCCGCCATAAGTGACATAACAATAGTTGGTCTTTGAAGCCCATTCTGCTGCCATAGTATCTATTATCTTGAATGATGGGATTATCTCGAAATCTTTTCTGAATGAACGAATTTTTATCTCCGATTTTTTCAAGCATTCTGCTATCTGTTTATCTGAAAATCCTAGTCTCTTCGCCTCTTTCAGCGGGCCTGTAAATCTTTTAACATTTTTTTCATCTCTTAGGTTGACTAGGCTCTCCTCTATCTCAGTAATGTTCTTCAATTTACTTATGAACCAAGTATCGATATTGGTTATTCTTGAGATTTCGGCCGGGCTCATGCCGGCTTTCAATGCCCTTGCAATCAAGAATAGCCTTTCGCTGGTGGGAATTCCTAATCTCTCTTTTAACTTTTTTATACTCTCTTTACGGGATTCGCCAACATCATCGCAAACGAAACCTTCCTTGCCGATTTCCATTTCCCTAATGGCCTTTTGTAACGCCTCTTCAAAACACCTCCCGATCCCCATAACTTCGCCAACTGATTTCATTTGGGGCCCGATCAGATATCTTGCACCTTTAAATTTTTGAAAGTCCCATCTAGGAATTTTCACAACAACATAATCTAACGCAGGTTCAAAACATGCTGTAGTTACGCCCGTTACTTTGTTTTTTAATTCTGGGAGTAAATATCCTATGGCCAATTTGGCTGAGACATACGCGAGCGGATAACCTGTAGCTTTTGATGCAAGTGCGCTGGATCTTGATAACCTCGCGTTAACTTCAATTGCAACGAACTTGTTGCTTTCTGGATCTAGGCCAAATTGAATGTTACATTCTCCGATTACTCCTAGTCCACGAATTACTCTTATCGACGCACTCCTCAGTAGCTGATATTCCTTATTAGTCAGCGTCTGAGTGGGTGCTACTACTATGCTATCGCCGGTATGTATTCCCAAAGGATCAACGTTCTCTAAAGCAGCAACAGTGATTGTATTGTCTTCACAGTCTCTCATGACCTCATACTCAATTTCTTTCCAACCGTTCAGACACTGCTCGACCAAGATTTGATGGACCATGCTTTGTTTGAAGGCTCTGTCAGCAATTTTTTCCAGTTCATTCTTATTTCTTGCGATACCTGATCCGCCGCCCCCCAAGGTATACGCCACTCTAGCGATTACCGGATAGCCAATATCGCTTCCTATTCTCAGAGCATCCTCGGTATTGTAAGCCACTTCACTTGGTGGAACTGGAACTCCTATCTCTTTCATGCTATCCCTGAACAATCCCCTGTCCTCAGTCCTCTCTATGGTCTCTGTACTCGTTCCAAGAACCTTTACTCCCTCGTTCTCAAGGATACCCATCTTATGTAATTGGATACCCAAATTAAGTCCAGTTTGTCCACCAAAGCCAAGCAATATCCCGTCTGGCTTCTCCCGCTTTATTATCTGTGCAAGTATCTCTGGGACGCAAGGCTCTAAGTATACTTTGTCGGCCATTCTGTAGCTGGTCTGGATTGTGGCGATATTTGGGTTCACCAAAACGGTCTCGATCTTCTCTTCTCTTAATGCTTTGAGAGCTTGTGATCCGCTATAATCGAATTGCGGGAATGGGGCTTTAGCCCCATTCATTCCGCTGCCTGCCCTATTACTATGCCTCCGCTTCCTATCAAGAGTACTTTCTCAACATCATTAAATTTTGGCATTTTTTACTCCCCTTATAAATTGGTCAAAAATTAATTGGGTATCATATGGCCCGGGAGAGGCTTCTGGGTGCCATTGAAAGGCAAAAATCTCAGAACTAGCGCTTTTATGCGCAATACCTTCGACCGTATTATCATTGGCATTCCTAAAGGTCACTTCGAGTTCAGAATTCGTAAGTGATTCTGGATCTATTGCATAGCCATGGTTCTGACTCGTGATATAGCACTTGCCTGTTGCAATTTCAATGCACGGATGATTTTGTCCTCTATGGCCAAATTTCAGCTTATAGGTATCGCCTTTGAATGTCAAAGCAATCAATTGAGCACCAAGGCAAATGCCGAGGATAGGAATGTCATGTTGAATCAACTCTTCTATGGCTTTTGTTAAGTAGGAAACGCGTTTAGGATCGCCCGGTCCGTTAGAGATGACTACTCCATCCGGTTTGAAGCTAATAATATCTTCTGTATTGAATGATGGAGGAACTTGTATTACGTCAGTATTTCTATCGATCAGGTTTTTTATTATGCTCTTTTTTACTCCACAATCGATCAGAACGGTCCTTAATTTCGCCCTCTTCGAGTGTCTAATGACTTTCTTGGTACAGACTTCGTTGACTAAATCCGTCTCATTTGGATCTTGAATTCTTTTTACCTCTTCAAGCAGATCTTCTATGCAAGGTTTTTCGTTTTCGTAATAAACTTGGAGAATGCCGAGCATTGTACCATGAGAGCGTATTTTTTTTGTTAACGCTCGAGTATCTATTCCCTCAATACCCGGCGTTTCATACTTTTCTAAGAACTCCTCCAAGGTCATTCTTGAAGTCCAGTGGTTTGGTCTCCTGCACATCTCATGAATTATATACCCCTCAATTTTAGGTCCATTTGATTCAAAATCGTCTATATTGACTCCATAGTTTCCAATTAGGGGGTAAGTCTGGAGTAGTATTTGACCTTTATAGGAAGGATCTGTTATGGATTCTGTATAACCTACCATCCCAGTATTGAAAACAACTTCGCCGGATATTTTTTTTATAGCGCCGAATCCATTGCCGTATTCGAAAGAACCGTCTTCAAGAACTAAAACTGCCTTCTTTCTACCGCAGATTTCGTCTATCGATGAACCCTTCTTAATCTGATAACAATGACTCCAATTTAAGCTTTTAACCTGTGCTGCCCTTAGAAGGGCTTCAGGAGTGCAACTATGCAAATTTGCCGATTCATTGCGACTATATGTGATAGTGGACGATCGGTAAAACTTATATTTCTCTTATTTTTTCAATTCAAAATTGAATGTAAAACCTCGTGTTTTATATTCACCCGTGAAGAGAGGACGCTCCTCAGCTACTCTCTCACGGGCTTATTTATACGAGCGCTAAGATTCGTAATGACGGGAAACGATTAATAGTGGAAAAAGCTGAGGTTTAATCAAAGATCTCTCTTGCAAAATGCAGGTTTAGCCTTTCTAAAGTACTCTTTTCTGGAATACCGTTTTTTGACCAGCCTCTTTTTTCGTAATACCAATCCAGCATCATGCCATATCTTTTTTCATCAAGTTTGGCTCCTTTTAATGGTCCTAAAGTAAGCTCTTCGTTAAACCATCTTTGTGGGGGAAAGTCCATTTTTCTGTTCCAGACTCCATACTCCCTGATCCAGTAGGCTCTGATCAGCGTATAGATTCTATCTGCGATAATGTACAAGTCTTCCATGTTAAAGTTAATGCCAGTAGCCGCCTTCAGAAATTTACTATACCAATTTATATCTAATTTTAATTCTACCCATGGAAATCTGCAAGTCACTAAGCTTTCAAAAATTCCTCCCCTTATTCTTTGGTGCTCGATTAGTTTGTCCACTTTCTCTTGAATATACTTGTCCCTGCCTACTTCCGATTCCCATAATATGATCCAAGCGTCTTTATGATGTGCTCCGATAGGCGATGTACCATACGCTAATGCCATGCCTGGCGCCAAATGGCAATCATAGCCAGATATCTCAAGACCTTTGATATTCATGGCCCAATTTATTGATTCTTTACCAATTCTTTCAGCCAAAAATTTCGTGCCTTGTGCTAAAAGATCTCCTGAACCATGCCTATACACGATTTTTTCTAATAAACTCCTTATCTTCTCGAAATCTCCCCATCGAATTTCTTCATCCATCAGTCCCTTGGATGCGCATTCTATAGCAAATCCTATGGTATTTCCAGCAGATATCGTGTCGACTCCAAAATCATCCGCCATCTTATTTAAAACCGACACTTGCCTTAGATCATCGATTCCGATATTTGGACCAAGCATAGCTATATTCTCATAATCAAGTTCGGCAAGATCACCATCTGCATCTCTGACGACATTTCCACAAATCATGTTGCAATTAGGGCACCCTTTCTGCGTTTCTTTAAAACGTTCCATGGCTTCTCCGTCTACATTATTCGCTCCATCGAAGACACCCTCTTTGAAATTATGAGTTGGGAGCATGCTATTCTCTTGACATATGTCCAGTACGACCATTGTTCCTTGTCTCATCCATAATTCAAAGTCAGAGCTATTTCGGATATCTTCATATGCCTCTCTTCCATATTTTATCAACATTCGCTCATCGTCCACAGGAATTTCCTTTGCTCCCTCTATTACTATGGCCTTAAGATTTTTTGAACCCATTACTGCGCCCATCCCTGTCCTGCCGCCTGACCTTCCATTCTGAGACATTATAGTCGCATATAGAACTTTGTTCTCACCAGCTGGACCGATTAGAATTATTCCTGTTCTATTGCCGTGCCTTTCCTTCAGCATCTTTTCAGAATCAAAAGTACCTGTCCCCCATAATTCTTTAGCATCCAAAATTTCAACTTTATTATTGTGTATGTTAACGTAGCATGGTCTTTCGCATCTTCCTTCGATTATGAGAAGATCAATTCCCACCTTCCTTAAATTGACTGCAGCCAAGCTTCCCAGATTTCCGTCGCCATACCCCCTCGTAAGAGGGCTTTTTGAAGCCACCACTAGTTTGCCGCTGCTTGGCAAAGGCAATCCTGTAAGGGGGCCAGCAGATATTATTAATTTGTTTTCTGGATCTAAAGGATTCACATTAGGTTTGACTTCATCCCATAGGATTTTCGCAGCAAATCCTCGTCCTCCCAAGAAAGATTTTGCCAGTTCCTTATCGTATTTCTCGAATGAGCTTTTGCTCTTGGATAGATTTATTCTGAGGAATTTTCCATTCCAGGCTCGCAACAGTATCAATCCCGTACTGAAGATATTAAAGGTAAAACACTTTAAATCTGAGATATGCATAAAAACCTTTTCAGAATTCACTTTTGTTTTGTTTCCAAATTAATTGTGTTAACGAAACCTTTTTACGTTCAAAATTATTATCTTTCCTCGCTATTTCTAGATCGAAGTGAATAAGTAATGGGTGGAGCTAAAAAGAAGAGTATTTCGAAGGTAGAAAAAGCACAGGAAATTCAGGAAAGAAAAGAAGGGCAATCTAAGAGGTCAAAGGATAAGACTGCTGTTGAAACTAAACAAAGAGGGATCGAAATCCCTAATGTTAATGATATAAAATTTATCTCCGAATTATCAAAAATGAATATTATAACTCCATATGAAATATCTTCACAATTCAACTTGAAAATTAGTACGGCCAAGAATTTGCTAAAAGAACTTGAAAGAAAGAATATCATAAAAAACGTCGAAGGGAATGCAAGGGTTAGAATTTACCAACCCGCTTCGTCATAATAATGAAGATCTTGCTTGATTCGCATCAAAAATTATTCCGTTATCCGGCAATTAATAAATTCTGAATATATGCGTAAAATAGCGAAAATCATTAAACATGTTGTAAAATAAAATGTACGATCACACCCTTTATTTCTGTGATTAATTGGTCTGAGATCGATGAAAAGAAGTGGAAGATATATGGATGGAGAAAGTCTGCGCATATCGAAGAAAATGGAGTTGAAAGATATAAATGCAGTTATGGCTTTCAGTGGATGGCCTGATGCAAAAAGGGTTGCTACCTACGCAGCGGAATATTTATGTGATAAATTACGAGCAAAAAAAATTGGGGAGATAGACTCAAGGCCTTTTTGTGACCTCTCAATTCAGCGTCCATCAGTAAGCATAGAGAAAGGACTGATGAAAGATTTCTCCAATCCAATGAATGAATTATTTGGGTGGAAAGGAAAATCGGCCGATCATGATTTGTTAGTATTAATCGGTGTAGAACCTAATTTGAATTGGTCAAAGTATGTTGAATTGATTTTCAAAGTATTGAAACCCGAAGAAGTAAATCGAATATGTTTACTCGGGGGATTGGTAGACAATATCCCGCATACTATAGAGCCGCAAATCTCCGGAGTTGCCAATAAACCAGAGCTTGTAAAGGAGATGAAAATTCATGACATCAAACCAGCGGATTATAGCGGACCAAGCAGTATTCATTCCTTAATCATAAATAAGTGCGGTAAGAGGAACATCCCGGCCATAAGTCTTTGGGGTCACTCACCACAATATGTTGGGGATGTTGACCCAAAAACAGCGTATCAGCTTCTAAATAAATCGAAAGAGATATTGGGAATAGAAGTTGATCTGGAAGAACTTCGGATAGAAGGAAATTTGTTCCAAAAACAATTGGACTTATTGATGAAACAGGACAGCGCCTTTTCTGAGCTTGTTCATGGACTTGAAATTGAATATAAGAATTCAAAAAGAAATCCTGATTACCTCACATAGCTTAAGGGCTTCCAGATTTAATTTTCAGCTCAAGTAAAAAACAATCGCATGCTATTCTTAGAATAGTTTTTTTAAATTGTCGGCTATGTACTCTATGTCCTCTAGAGACGTGTTTGGATGTATTGGCAGAGAGAAGACTTCTTTTGATGCCCTTTTTGTTTCATCTAATGAGGCTTTAGAGAGTCTTTGATATAGCGGTAATAGGTGCACTGGCGTCTCATAGTAAACAGTAGCTCCAATATTCTTCATACGAAGTTTCTCTAATATCTTACTTCTTCTTCTTGCATACTTCATCAATAATCTAACAGTAAAAAGATTCCAAGCATGCTTTCTGCCTTCTTGTAGAGTCGGCAATGTTAGTTCTTCAAGAGTCGAGAGCTCTTCCATTAATTTATGAGCATTCTCTTCGCGTTTCTTCAGAAAATTTGGTAGTTTTTCAAGTTGGCAAATTCCAATAGCTGCTGCAATCTCTGTCATCCTATAGTTATGCCCGATCCTAGTCACCCAATATGGCCTCTCTTCGCCGTGAGTTCTAACGGTTCGAAGCATTTCAGCATATGTTTCGTCATTTGTTGTGACTATCCCCCCCTCTCCAGTCGTCATATTCTTTCCGCCATAAAAACTGAAGCATGTCATATCTCCTATTGAGCCGATCTTTCTTTCTTTGTACTCTGCTCCATGAGCTTGTGCCGCATCCTCTACCATAACGGCATCTTGATTCCTTGCGATCTCAATAATTGGATCCATATCTGCAGGCAATCCATATAGATGTACTGGCATTATTGCCCTCGTTCTTTCCGTGATCGTCTCCCTTATTGTTTCTGCATTTATGCAATATGTTTTCGGATCGATATCAGCAAAAATTGGTCTAGCTCCAGTGAGAAGCACAGAAGTAGCCGTAGAGGAGAAAGTGAATGAAGGGAGTAGAACATCGTCTCCAGGGCCAACACCGGCTGCCAATAGGGATGCGTGAAGTGCCGAAGTTCCACTATTCATTGCAACCGCATATTTTGCATCTACAAAATTAGCAAAATTTCTCTCGAATTCCAGTACTTTTGTCCCGAAGCCACTTTTTTCAGTTAATTTTCCACTTTCCAGAACCGCAGTTACGGCCTCAATTTCTTCCTTTCCAATTATTGCCTCGTTTATGCTCAGAAATTCATTCATTGTATTTTTTATCCTTAATTAGAAGAGTTCCCGATTATTCTTTAATTCTGTTTAATTAAAAGACTTTTTGGATATCTAATTTGGCCAAATGAAATCAATAGCAAATCTATTATTATCTTCGCCACAATAATTGTACTAGCACTTTGCGTATATTGACTTTCGATACATCAATTTATGCATTCATTACAAAATAGTTGCTCAATTATTCCAAGATTATCAGCCATAATTTTTTTCTTCCTTATATTTTTGAACGTTACCTCTCCAGAAAACAAATTTTCTAAAAGTACAGAACCAACTCTGCCTGGAAATCCTCTTTTTCGTTCTCGACCATCCAAAAGCTTTCGTCCTACTTGTTACAGAATATATCGAATTTAGTAATAATGCTTATATATGCTCCTTTAACGAATAAGAGTATTCGTTTACATTTAATGTAAATATTTACATTGGATGTAAACAAAAAGATATGAAAGGTCATGTTATAATCGTGATGAGTATTATTCTTTTCCTTTTTCCTCTATTTTCGTCATGATTGTAACATGACTAAGATAAAAGGAGAAAGAAAATGAATAATAGAATACTATCGCTATTCCTAGTGACGCTATTTATTACTTCTGCAGTAATCGCAGTTCCAAGCGCTTCTGCTCACTTCACATTAGGCACTCAGACCCCAATGGGATCTGCAACGCCTAACGGTGGTTTGCCTTACAGCTACTTGACTGGCGATGGCAAAGCTCCTAAGTATGAAACTGGTGTAGGCGGCGACCATGCGATTGGTCACGTGGCATATGTATCTCCAGGCACAGAATACATTCCTCTGAACAGCCAGAGCAACTACTATTCGCCAAACGGTTCTGTGCTCGTCGATACTGTCGGTGACTTGAAATTCTACATCAACATATCGATATTTGATCCAGCTAAACCAGAAGATACTGGTCCAATAAACATCAGCTCATGCACACCAAAATACCTATACATCGCGATTCCACCAGAATTTACGCCATCTACTGACTGGGAAGAAAGCGGTGCTGCGGACATGGAAACGGAGAACAGAGGAAGAGGTGACTCTTCCAGTGTTTCTACAACCATAACGAACGATCACAGATGGATACATGTGGGTAAACTCAAAAGCAACAGGATCGCTGATGGTTGGTGGTTCGTGCGTATAAGCGCTCCTAATGTAACTATGCCAAGTGACCGTATTCCGGCCGATTGGCTAATGGTTAACGGTGTTATGCAAACAGTTGGTGATACCGACAACGATCATGCAGGTGATACCTATTCTTCCGACCTTCTATATCCTGCCGGGACCGACCCATGGCTTGATCGTCAGATAAGGACTGGTCCATTTAAGGGTCTCTATGAAGTAACCGTCAAGAACATAAAGGCTCCAAGTATCGCTGGTAAGTACTTCTTCAAGATATTCTGGACGAGAAGCCTTAACCCTGCCACCAGCGGTTATAGCTTCTACTGGCAGAGTCCAATAATGCGAATAGGCGGTGTCCTAGACGCCTTCTATAGCATGCCATTCGAGAACTATCCAGTATTGCTGGTGAAAGGAGAGGTTGACCCTGGTTACATAACCGGAACACTCCGTTATTCTGGCCACTCAACTTACTACTATGGCTACTACTACGGCGCGCCTATAACTGGTAAGGCTGGTAAGGTTATTGCTGTGGGAACCGCCCTAGACCCGGTAACAAACGAGCCTATCGATAGAGAAGTAACCGCTATTGGCTACTTCGCCCCATCTGCAAACGGCTATTACGAGATAGAAGGACTCGCTCCTGGAGTCTATACTTTGACCGCTCATGCTGATGGATTCCTGCCGCAGACACTCGATAGCGAAATAACGGTAAAGAGGGGTCAGTCGATACACGGCGTAGACATCTATCTAAAGCCGGGTCCGAAGCTTAGGGTTAAGGTATTCTCCAAGTGTCCAACAGGATACCTTGACTGGCCAGATTATGTAGATATGGATACGACCCCCAACAGCGACCACTCCGCATATGATGGCAGTGTCACTGTATTAGGCGATCGTAAGACACCATTGATGACTACTGGCGCGAAAGAAATACCGATAAGGATCGAGATCATTGATGCAGACGGCAATGTGAAGAAAGCTCACTACGATACCTTCGCACCAGTTGGCGCATCTATGCTTAACCCAATCTACATAGGTGACGAATCTTGCTACAGCGGTATCGGAATAGGATCGAGTGCGCACGTGCCTCAGGTCAACACTACCAATACAATGGGCCTTGAACCTGGCACTTATACGTTGAAGGCGTACGTATTCGGTTACGTACAGATTGAAGAGTACTCGGTAACGCTACCAGGAACTGAGTTCTCTGGAACCTCCTACGTAGAGATGGATCTTTACAAGGGAGGAGTTGTTACCGCACAAGTACACTTCCACGACAGCGAGATGCCATCACCATCCATTCCTATATGGACTCGTAGCAACAGACGTATGGTGATTGAGGCATACGACTCTAATGACGAACTTCGAGCATTCAACATTACGACCGTCCCAGTGGGTGCTACAACTCACACGGTACGTTTAATAGGCGATTGGAACTACTGGATGCATGGCGGCCATATTTATGGCATGCCTGAGGACACTTATACGTTCAAGGTATACGTACAAGGCTATGTACAACAAGAATTCCCGATGCATACAGTCGCTCTATGTTCATCTGGCGACTTCAGCTTCCACATAGTTAACGGCGGCGAGATCCATACGCCTATATACTCGAGAGACTGGAAGAACCCACGCCACGCTATCAACTGGAAGCATCCAAACAACTGTATAAGGGTCGAGGCGTATAACTCCGAGGGAGCCAAGAAGGCTGATGCAACCATTCGTCAGATTGCAGGACAGGCCGCTGTAAACGCCTCAATGATAGGTGGTGGCGGTGGAGCAACAGGCAGCTATATAGAGACGAATAGCAAACCAAGTAGCTTATCAACAGACGTCTATACGATTAAGGCCTTCACAGTCGGCTATGTCCAGAAGGAAATTCCTGAAGTAGCTGTAATCAAGGGCTCATCAACAGGCGATATACCGCTCTATCTATACGTAGGCGGTAAGATCATAGTCGTCGTCGACTACAAGAAGGAAGAGATACCAGACCCGCTCAGCGCAAGTAAGTGGAGCTACTA
>CAYFUV010000144.1:0-12133 GCA_964346435.1 uncultured Candidatus Bathyarchaeia archaeon
TTCTTCCCATCAATTCTTGAAATTCTTTTATACTCGTCATAATTCCGAAAACAACCCTTTATTCAATATTGGTGAGTGCTATAGTTCTAGAGGGACTTCTTTATACTCGTTTTCGCACGGATTCCCTTCACTGAGATACATACTTCTTTCATTGAGGTCCATTATTACAGAGACTATGGTTTCCATTCTGTTTTCAGCTTTTGAGGCATCATCGATATGGCGACATATCGAATATGGATGGTCAAAATGGTCGCTTGCAACTTTCTTTATCTCTTCAAGATTTATCTGTCCGACTTTTTGGCCTAATATTCTTTTCATCCTATGCCATCTTGTAATTGAGTCCGGGAAGAAAGTCTTTCCTAAGTCTTTAACTCTGATATTCTCTGATAGAAAATTGTTTGAATGTGTCAAGATTCCTTGGTCAGGGTAAGCTATTGCTACATCGTTGGGCGTTACCTCCAAATTCAAGACCTCGCCGCTGGAATGAGCTATCATAAAATTAATTGATGCTGATCTTTCAGCTCTTAGAACAGCCGATATGGCATCCCTGATCCTTTCCGAATCCAAAATTTTTCGAGATATGACTGATATCAAAGGAATTTTTGGTTGAATCCTATCCTCATTGGAGATTAAAGCATTAACGCATAGGCCTATCCCAGCAGAATTGATACCCTTATGACCTACCATGCCCGCCTCAATATGTGTAGCGATATTTGGGCCATCCTCTCGCTCGATCAAGAGCATGATACAAGAGTCCCTTAATCCATGCATGAAATCCCAATTTTGCCCAATTATTACATTTCCTGACTCAGTTGCCTCCGGGGAAAAAGCGTAGGAAGTACACCCATCAAGAAACTTACTAGCTATAGAAGTAATTGCAAGCTCATATCTTGCGTTCAGTACAACTATATCCTCAACCTTTTTCTTAGCACCAGCAGCAATTCCTTCTATCTCTTTCATTATCTCTGAGTAATGCTTTTCTAACTTTGGGATTGAATTCTCAATTTTTTTAATGGCCTCATTCCAATCTATGTTCAGTAATTCCAAGAAATATCTTTTGTAGAATTCAAGATTATTATCTATAAGTTTCTTTGCTTTCGAACCATGTTGTTTTCCTCTTGAATAAGCATCTCCTTTAACCTTGATCAATGGTGTCTTTAACATAATTTCTCCCTTTTTACAAAAGAATAACGGGACATTTATAAAGCTGCTTAAGATAGGAATAGATCTATCTTTCAAAGGAGCGTATTGCTATATGAGTATAGGTAGAAGAGATAAGAAGAGGAGAAGAGAAGGTCCAATGCCAGCAGCAAGCGCTGGTTTATTACGCTTCTTCGAGGAGGAAACGGCGGGCATTAAGATCAGACCTGAATTGGTTTTGATCATAGCTGTTACTATTATCGCGCTAAGTTTGTACGCTCATTTTTCTCTCAAATAGAAAATCTCCAAGATCTCTATAAGGTAGCGATGGAAGAGGCCCCGCTTTTATTCCAAGCTTATTACTTAAGTAGCTGGCAAAATTGTTTCTAAAACCTGTATAGACGTAAACCCTTTTTGCTCTGGAATTTTCTACAAAGCTGACAAGTTGCTTGAAATCTGCGTGTCCACTTAAAGGAAAAGCTCTTACAGACTTAAAAGCTTCTTTAATTGCCCATCCAGTAGCCACAGCTTCTACACCATTTCTAAAATTCAACTCTCTATCTGAAGGGAAAGTAACGTATACACAAGATCTTTTCTTAATAATCTTTGCAGCACACACGTGCATTTCTGGGTAGGAATTCAAATATTCCAGCTTAATACCATTTTCAGAATAGATTTCGTTTACTCTAGAAATCTTGGGATGGGCTATTACTTCCAAGTTAGTAAATTCATTGAATATTTTGATTAATTCTTGAGCTTTACTAGCCGCATATACATGGAAAATTGGTATTTTTCCTTGATTTAGCTTTTCTAATGACCACTTTATAATTTCAACATACGTGCTCTCCCTTTGAGGGAAAATATACGCAGGATCGCCGAAAGTAGCCTCAATTATCAATATATCGCACTCAGCTTCATCGGCCTTTTTGGTTGTCAAAGTATCTACGCAGTTTATATCCCCTGTATATAATACCGTAGAATTTGGAGATTCGATCTTATACTGAACAGAGCCCAACATGTGGCCTGCATTTATTGGTGTGACCTTAAGAACATCAAAGTCAATAGTCTGATTTACTTTTATAGGAATAAAATTTCTGACGTTCCTATTTCTTATTCTTTCGAAAATCTTCTTACTTTCATCAGTTGAATATTTTTTCTCAGATAACGTGAAGCCTAATGTATGATCAGCGTGGGAATGGGAAATGAAAATAACGTCTCCATTTCGAATACATGATTTAGAAATCGGATCAAATACTAATCTATTTTTTTGATTTTTCACAATTATTCCATTGCGCCAGCCGATCTCTAGTCTAGACCTCACAGCATAGATACTCCAGTTAGATTTTTAAGGAATAATACAACCTTCAACATTTTATTACTTTATGCTGCATTAATGTTAAAGTACATGTACAAAAATGAAGTCGATTTAAAACTTGTGGAAAACCTAAATCACTATAAATACGTAAAATAACTTTAAACAAATATATCACAAGATAGAAACTGAAAATTGGAGCTTAGCAAAAATGTCAGCACCGAAAGATAACCTAATACGAGTCGGTAAGAAGCCGATGATGAATTATGTAGTAGCCTGCTTGACTTTATTTAATTCTGGTGTTGATCAGATTATGGTAAGAGCAAGAGGAAAAGCTATTACAAAAGCTGTAGATGTTGTTGAGACTCTTAGAAGATCCTTTATCAAGGATATTGTTATAAAATCCATAAAAGTTGGATCTGATGATTTCAAAAATGAAAATAAAGAGATTGCTATTTCAATTATAGAGATCGTTTTGATAAAATAATTTTGATTACACGCTAATTTTTTTGGCTTTTTAGAATTTTATAAGAATAGACGAGAGTTAGATTTGCCTATGAATAATTATTCAAAAATAGTTGCAACTCCTCCAGGGCTAAAAGCACGCGCGCTTTTAAAAAAGGATGAAGAGATCATTTCTCCATCTGTACGTAGGTTCTACCCTCTTTTCTTTGAATCCGGAAAAGATTGTATAATTAAAGATGTTGACGATAATGAATACATAGATTTTGATTCTGGAACTGCCAGTCTAAATGTCGGTCATTGCCATAAAGATATCGTTAAAACTATTTACAATCAATCTAAGAAGGCCATTCATTATCCATGGAGTAGGTTTCACAATGAAATGATATTAGAATTGGGAACAAAACTTTTTGAAATAACTCCAGGAACTTTCAGGAAAAAAATATTTTATTGCACAAGCAACTCTGAGGCGATAGAAGCTGCTGCCAAACTCGTAGTTTGGCACTCAAGAAAACCCTCATTCCTCGCTTTTATGAACGCTTTCCACGGTGATACATTGGCAGCAGCCTCACTTACTACAGATATGCCTGTCAGACGAAGATACTTTCCAAAGCTAGCTTCAAGCGTGATTCATTTACCATATCCTTATTGCTATCGTTGCCCCTTCAAGCTCTCGTTTCCAGAGTGTAAGTATTATTGTATAGAATTTATTGAAGAGAATTGGATTGAAAAGCACATTCCACCAGAGGAAATTGCAGCATTATTCTTCGAACCTATTCAAAGTGAGGGTGGAATCATTGTTCCCCCTAAAGAATATTTTAATAAATTGAAAAAGTTACTCAATAAATACGACATCATACTTGTTGATGACGAAGCTCAAACAGGCATTGGAAGAACAGGTAGATGGTTTGGTATAGACCATTGGAAAATAGACCCCGACGTAATATGTTTTTCTAATGCGCTTGCTTCTGGATTGCCCTTGGCAGCGATTATTTCAAATGCTGATTTGATGGATTGGGAAAGTGGATCGAACCTAAATTTTTTGGGTGGTAATTCAGTAGCCTGTTCTGTAGCATTAAAAGTTATCGATATTATACAAAAAGAAAGTCTTATTGATAATACAATCAAACAAGGCAACTATATTATGAGAAGAATTAACGAGATAAAAGAAGATTATGATATAGTCGGTGAAGTGCGTGGCAAAGGTCTAATGGTTGGTATCGAGATAATAAAGGGCTCAAGTGAAAATTTTCCGAATATAGATGAAGCAAAAGAGATAATGTTGAAATGCTTTAGGAGAGGTTTGGTGCTAACAATATGTGGCTCATCAACTTTGAAAATAACGCCTCCTTTAACAATAAGTAGAGAAATAATTGATGAGGGTCTTACAACTTTCGAAGGCGCAATAAAGGAAATCTATAATATGCGGCTGAAAAAATAATCTTTTTCGTGGAATGTGGATGCAAAATTGGTTACTCATAAAGAAAGATATCTAAGGGCTATTAATCTTGAAATACCAGACATGGTTCCAGTCGATGGCACATTAGACATAATTCATGCAAAAAAAATTCTTGGAAAATCGCCCATGAGCATATCAATATTCCTTTCGAAAAATCAAAAAAATGATATCGATATGAATGACGTGGCCAAACATAACCAAAAAATGTTGAACGAGGCGGCCATTAAGTTTGATTTTGACTCGCTCCTAGTATTAGATTGGAGTATTTACCCAAGGGGCTTCAGACCCCAATTCATAGATGGCCGTACTTTTATTGATCATACTGGAAGGATTTTTCGATCAAAGCCTGAAGTGAATACTACATATTGGGTAGATGGAACCATTAAATCACAAGAAGATCTGGATGACCTTGAGCTTCCCAAGATTGACGAACTCGATTTTGGTATTTTAGAAGAGACTTTAGATAAAGCAAAAGACGAATATCCAGTAATCGTTTTCTCTCATTCCTCAGCCACACTTCCATTCGAGATAAGAGGAGGTATAGACAAACTCGTCTTTGATATTTACAGACAACCGGACTTTGCACGAAAGTTGATTGAAAAAACATTTGAATATCAACTTGGATTAATCAAAAAGTTTATCGAATTTGGGGTTGATCTCATTGTAGAAGGAGATGATCTAGCAGACTCAAAGGGACCCCTTTTTTCACCAAAAATTCTTAAAGACTTCTTTTTTCCTTATACGAAAAGATTCGTCGAAGAATGCAATATTCATAACGTCAAGGTCATGAAACACTCAGATGGAAATCTTTACCCAATACTTGATGAATTGATTAATCTTGGTTTCGATGGTTTACATCCAATTGAACCGGGTGTTATGGACCTCAAGAAAGTGAAGGAACTTTACGGAGATCGAATCTTTCTACGTGGAAATGTAGATTGTGTTCACGTCCTTCCATACGGTTCAGAGGAAGATGTAAGAAAAGATGTGAGACGATGCATAGATGCCGCAGCTGAAGGTGGAGGTTTTATACTCTCTGATAGCAACTCACTCCATAGCAATGTTAAGACAGAGAATATTAGAATCATGGTCGATGAGGCCAGAAAGTATGGAAGATACGACTAAGGTATACTTTAAGGTAGCGTTCGTAAAGAACTCAAGAAAATTATTTCTCTTCTTCTCTTTCTAGATCCCCTAGCATACCAAGCTCGGTTTTTATGCGGTATTCTTTGGGTACATGAGTATCAATATCAAAAATCACTGCTTCATAAGAGCTTATTACTTCTCTGATGATATTGAAGCAAGCAAAAAAAAGCATCACCATACCAAAAGTGAAAAGGACTAAGACTATTAATGATAAGAATATTTTCGTAATCTGTTCTACGAATAAAAGCAATGAAGAAATAATGAATGTGAAAATGGATGAAAACATGTACTTCAAAGAATCTTTCAATAATCTTCCACGTATAATAAGAACTGACATCTGTTCTTGAATCCCATTTAACCTATGTTCATTCCATGTTTTCTCAACTTTAGAGATCTTCTTTGTCATAGCGGTCCTTATCAATTCAAGTCTTTCATTGTTAAGCGATCTTATTCTATCCACTACTCTTCCATATCTTGTCTGAATAACCATGATGAAAAGACCTAGGCCGCTAATCATAACAACAGGTACTAACACCCTTTGGAACAAATCTATTATATCAATTGATTCGATGATTTCAATCCCGATCATTTAAAACACCAGTAGGTAAATAATTGCATCTCTAATTGTGGAGAATAGAAAAAAATTATTGTCGCACCAATCATCGCATAAAGCTTACTGACTTACTTGATGCGACTAATCTGCCTAGCGCTCTTCTATTATTATTTTTTTATCCCCAGGAGAAAAGCGGACTTTTACTTTTATTGATGAGGTAACCGGAAATGGGAAACCAGTATCCTCTGCTAAATCTTTTGGTAGATAAATGAAGTACTTGCCATCTTTTCTTCTAGAGATCCTTCCTAAACCTTCATTGACCAATTTCAACAACTCTTAGATTTTGTGGATTTGTCATTCTGATATATAAATATTGATAATAATCATTCATTATAATCATTTTGTATAGCTGATTATTGTGGACTGTTTTTATTTAGTTATCGATTCTAAGTGCGCGCTTCACGCATATGAAAAAGAGAATGCTAAATATCGTTCTATTCGCTCTTCTCTTTGTTTATCTCTAATTCAAGTATATCTCCGATACCTGGTTTGCCTAATTGATCATATTCCTCCTCTGTCATCTGCATATCGATCACAGCGTCCCATTTTTTACCGATTGGAGTTTGGCCACCACCGATAATCACGCCGCCTGGGATAGTATCCTCAAACGCTTGTTGAACTCTGCTGACCATATCTTGCACCATCTTCTGCTCCTCACTGTGTGGTATAGGTTGAATCTTAGTCTTAATCCCGGATCTTACCAAAACTAATCTAACCATGCCCTTTGACAGGCTGGAAACTTGTTGCACTTTTAATCTTATTAGCATTTCATTCCGCCCCTCTTTTAAAATAATTAACTTATGATCGCAACTAGAGTAAATCAAAATAGTAAATCGATATTTTTAAACTATTGGTTAGGTCAAAATTCGACTTTACCTTCATTAATATTTTGTTTTATTTTTTAGAAGCATTAAAATCTCAAAAAAATTACATATCCAGTTAATTATTCTTATATATTCGATGAATAAAATGTACGTTGAATTAACAATATTGTTTAATTCACACTTTCATGCATTATCTAATTCTCTTCTGTTTTTAGTTAATTTTAGTGTATAACAACCCTTATTTTTAAAATTGAATTCCTACTCTCCATTTGGAGGATAAAAATTCATTTGAGCGAAGCCAAAGTTGAGAGCATCTTTAATCAGTTCCTTTCAAGCAAAAAAGTATTTTTGAACAGAGATGCTTTAAGGCATGATTACATACCTGATTCCCTTCCACATCGCTATGAACAAATAAATCGATTAGCAGGAATACTAGCTCCAGCCTTAACCCCTTCTAAGATTTCTAATGTTTTCATCTATGGAAAAACTGGAACTGGTAAGACTGCAGTTGCAAAATTCGTTCTTGAGCATTTAGAACGAAAAGCTAGTGAAATAGGATCGAATCTTGGGATATCATATATAAACTGCCGTTTGGCAGGAACAAATTATCGTATTCTTGCTGATATCTGTAGGTCGCTTGGAACAACGGTTCCTTTTACTGGATTAGCGGTAGGAGAATTATTCAACCGCTTTATGGCCTCCATGAAAAGAAGTAGGCATTCATTGATGGTAGTTTTAGATGAAATTGATGCATCCGTAAAAGGAGAAGATAGCAATAACCTTCTTTACGAATTAACTAGAATAAATGAGAATCTCCAAGATAGTTGGGTAGGTCTTGTATGTATATCAAATGACCTTCACTTTAAGGAATTTCTTGATGCGCGTGTTCTGAGCTGCTTGAGCGAAGAAGAAGTTGTTTTCAAACCCTATCTGGCCAACGAATTATACGATATTCTATCCATAAGGGCAAAAAAAGCTTTTCATGACAACGTGTTGGACGATTCATCTCTTCGGCTATGCGCTGCGCTAGCGGCTGGGGAGCATGGAGATGCTAGGCGTGCACTAGACCTCTTGAGAGTTGCAGGAGAACAGGCAGAACGGGATGGAGCAGAAAAAGTATTAGAAGAACATGTTCGGACAGCTCAACTAAAAATCGAACATGACCGTGTTTCCGAAGCACTTTCCTCTTTACCGTTACATTCGAAGATAGTAGTTGTTGGGACATATCTATTGAACAACTATATGCCTAAAGATGGAGTTGTGACTGGAAATATTTATGAAATATATAAAGAGCTATGCAAAAAGGTCGAAGTAGAACCTTTAACTCAAAGGAGAGTTAGCGGCCTAATTAATGAGCTTGATCTTTTGGGGATTTTGAACTCAAGGGTAGTTAGTTTTGGGCGATACGGCAGGACAAAAAAAATTCGTCTTGGTGTTCCAGCTAGGGCAATCGTAGGAATATTATCTGATGATAATATGGTTGGGAATCTATTCTTTTATGTTCCAAAGAGTCTACCTAAAAAACGTTAAATACAATGCCAGTTATGTCATAAAATTTATCATCTTTATATTCATTGATTGAAGATTGATTAGCGGAAGTATGCCTGGGGTAGGTTCCAAACCCATTCTCTTTTGATATTCTGTTTGCCCCTGCCAGGCTCCACTATTAATGACCGAGATACCTCTATAGACCTCATGTTTCATAACATGAACATGACCGGCTTGAAATACATCGGGTGGTTCGTCGATCACTAAATGATCTTCCTTCATTGGCGCTATAGAAGTCCTTTTTCCATACTCGAGTGCAAGGTGTCTGCACTTAAGAAGAAATTCCATTGCTTTTTCTGGATTTTGAAAACTTAGGTTAGGCAAAGTGGCAATTACGTCATCCAGACTTCTTCCATGGTATGATAGGAAGGTCACTCCGTGTAGTTTGATCTTGGCTGGATTTCCTAATGAAATAACATTTTTTGCCTCATGAATTGGTTCAGCATACTCCTTGTCAATTGCTGGTTGTGGTAGAGCCTGTCTTACTGCGTCATGATTTCCAGGTATTATGATAACATCTATATAATCAGGGATTTGTTCGATATATTGTGCTACGAGTTCATATTGCTTATAAACATCTGTTATTGCCAATTCTTCCTCTTGACGTGGGTAAACTCCTATTCCATCGACTAAATCACCAGCAATTATTACATACTTGACCTTCCCCGCAATCTCTATTTGGTTTGAATTTCCGACTTTCCCATTTAGCCAAAGGATTAATTTATTAAAGGATTCTTCAAGAAAGGTTCTACTTCCAATATGAATATCCGATAGAAGGGCAACATATAGAGGGACATCTGCTTTGTTCATCTTCCTCTCAGGCACTTCTGGTAAAATAAAATTCTTGGCCACTAAGAAATCTTTTGTGCCTCTTATTGCTTCAATGCATAAAATCTGATCTTGAACTATATTCTGAGCAGTTTCTAATAGTTGCCTGTTTTTCTCTCTAGGTACCAATACTATAGCGGCGGATTCTAAATCGTCTACTTCGAAGATTAAAAAACGATTGCTATCTTTTTTGTTCATAACCATTGCAATAATTTTAACACGCTCTCTAGGGGCAGCCTCTAAGGCCCTATCAATGCTGATGGCATCTCTGGCATCCAGACGTTTTCGGAGCATGTTCGAAATTTTCTCGAACCTATCGCGAAAATAATGCTTGAAATCATCTATATTGCCCTCTGATCCAATTTTTTCAGTTGGATCATCCAACACCTCTATACTAGAATCTACTTCCTTAGCCAAAAGCTTCTTGGCTTTTAAACTGACTTCAACAACAGGTTCGACACTCTTCTTTTCATCGGATAATTCTGTAATCACTTTCATTACAAAGTCTTTGGTAATCGTAATCGGCTTTGGTTCTTCCTTATCTGCTCTATTGATAAGTTCTTCAACAAATGAATCGAAATCACCTTCGCTAAGCACATCGCTTAATAATCTAAACGCTCCTTCTTCTATTTGATAACCAGAAGCAATTATGTTTTTGACAACGTTCTCCATTTCTCTACGCATTTCCTATTCTTGGATATTAATAAAAGCCAATATCCTTTGTTTAACTATTTATCTTAAATATTCTCAATAAATGATATGGTAAAACAATCGCTTGGAGCCATAGTCACCATGGAAGAATTAGCAAATTTCGCTTTGGATTATGCTTTATCGCATGGTGCTAGTTATGCAGAAGTAAGAATTCAAAGAGACGATAGCAGTGCGGCACTACTAAAAAATGGAAATCCTGAAGTTTCGAGTTTAATTAGAAGATATGGAATAGGTGTTAGGGTCATAACTCGTGGGGCCATGGGTTTTGCCTCAACAAACATAATGGATCGCAAGAGCGTAGCTTCAAGTATTTCAGATGCCTTATCTATGGCCAATGCAATAAGCGGAAAATCCAAAAAGGATGTTCGCTTTGCTCAACACGATGCTGTGGAAGAAGAGTGGCTAGTTAAGCCTAGAGAGGACTTCAAATCGATCGGATTCGATGAAAGATTTGAATTGCTATTCGAAATTGAAAAAGCTACAATTTCATGCTCTAACGATTTTAAAATTCCAAATAGGCTATTCATTCTTGAAATCGAAGAGACGGATAAGGTTTTTACAAACAGCGAGGGCTCAATTATTAAGAGTAAGAACCCGAGAATTTCTTTTATCTACGTATTAACAGCATATAAAGCCAGTAAAGGAACCGCTCAAAGGTTTAGCCAAAAGGGCGAAGTCCGTGGATGGGAAGCGATAAAAGATTGGAACCTAACGCACTTCATTTCAGATGAAACAAAGATTCTGGGTAAAATATTAAACGAAGCAAAATCGCCTCCAAAGGGTCGAGAACTGGACCTTTTACTTGGAAGTGAGGTGGTTGGTATCATATGTCACGAATCTTGCGGCCATCCATATGAAGCTGATAGGATAATGGGTAGGGAAGCTGCTGAGGCTGGAGAATCATTTATGGATCCAAAAATGTTGAACAAGAGGATAGGAAGCAAAGTCGTAACAGTAGTGGATGATCCAACATTACCAAATTCTTATGGGTTCTATCTCTATGATGACGAGGGCGTAAAAGCACGTAGAAGAGAACTCATCAAGAATGGCATCATTAATACCTTCCTCCATAACAGGGAAACAGGGGCTGAAATGGGCGTTGAAAGCAATGGATCTGCAAGATCCGAAGCATACAATAAAGAACCAATAGTTAGAATGGCAAATACGTTCATGGATCCGGGAGATTATGAGTTTGCTGAGCTTCTTGAAGACATTCCCTATGGAATTTTTATGAAGAATTTCATGGAATGGAATATAGATGATAAGAGATATAATCAAAGATACGTAGGTCTAGAAGCTTATGAGATAAGAGACGGCAAATTAGGAAATTTGGTAAGAAATCCAGTTCTAGAGACAACTACGCCTTCGTTATATGCGCGTATAGATGCTGTTGGAAAGGATATAGCATTCAACGCAGCTATTTGTGGCAAGGGAGACCCGTCACAGGGAGTACCGGTATGGACAGGTGGCCCGAGTATTAGACTTAGAAAATTTAGACTTGGAGGTTCACCTAAATGAAACTTGAGGAATTGGCATACGCGCTAGTTGAAGAAGCAATTAAGCTTGGGGTTGATGATGCGGCTGTATTGGGCTCTCTAGATAACACGAAGATGGTCAGGTTCTCTAACAATAAAATAACTGTAGTGAAGGCTTGGAGAAATTTGGGAATTAATATGATGATCGCGATAAAAAAGCGAAAAGTAGTAAGCAGTTTCGATGAAACTTCACTGGAAAAGTTAAAGAATTCTTTAAAAAGCCTAATAAAGATGGCCGAGAGATCCAAACCAAACTACGATTATACCCCTCTTCCAAAAGGCCAATTCGATTATAAAACTAGAGAATTTCACGAAGATACTGCATCGCTTTCTAAAGAGGATTTGGTATCATATGCTGAAACAGCTATTGAAAATGCTCTGAATGAAGGCGCTAAGAGAGTTGCTGGGACATTAATTTGTCAATCTGGCGACATCTCGCTAAAGACCTCAGCAAATGCTTCTGGAAGAGATAAAATATCGTCGTTAGAGATATTTGTAAGGGCATTCGTTACAAAGGAATCCTCAGGCCAAGGAATTTCTTGTTCGACTTCTAGG
>CAYFUV010000145.1:0-4573 GCA_964346435.1 uncultured Candidatus Bathyarchaeia archaeon
TAAACAAGTATCGGATCCGACTTTTTTTATATTTTCTGACGACATTGACTGGGCAAAGGATAATCTAACCTTAGGATATCCTGCATACTATGTGGATAATAATATTGGTAAGGACTTCATAGATTTATTCTTAATGTCTAAATGCGATCATAATATAATTGCTAATAGCACTTTCAGCTGGTGGGGAGCTTGGCTAAATTCAAATCCTAATAAAATAATAATTGTTCCAGAAATCTGGTTCAAAAAAAATAATATAGATTCTTCTGATCTTATACCTAGATCATGGAAAAAGGTTAGTTGTAATTAGATTTAGATATTATCCATTGTCTAAAAATAGGATCCTAACTCCTTTGAAAAGTAATAGGTGGACGATTTAATGATTCGAATATATGTCATCACTCCTTGGGATTCAATAACGGGATATCATGATTCTTTTCAAGAACAATTAAAGATGCAAACACCAAATTGTTCAGGCAGATGGAAGGATATAGAAATAATCAATAATTTCCACAAAGCTGACTTTTATATAGCGTTTTGGTGTGGCGATCCGATTATAAGAAAAAAATGTCCACCAAGATCGGTCATTAATGTTATGCATGAACCATCATGGCATGTCCCAAAGCCCGAATTAATAGGAGAGGAAACGATTGCAAGTCAATGGGTAACAGATACGCATATTCCAGTAATATGGAATTTAGATAAGACTTATGATGAACTTCTTGACAATCCATTCCCAGAAAAAATTGAGACGATCTCTTATATAACATCAGGGAAGTATTTCACGCGTAAACGTCAGATTGCATTAGGCCTTTTAAAAAGATTCGATGAAGCATTTCCAAAAGTATTGAAAATATTCGGGAAGCAAGATGCGACTAGGTGGGTAATGCCAGTGGGTCACCGTCATCGATTAGAATTCACAAAAAGATTTTCCAGTAGACATCCAAACGTTTTACACTTCTACGGAAGAAACCGCGGGCATTTTGATTTAACCCGAATTGGAGATTATAGGGGCGAAATTGAAAACTGGAAAGGACTGTCTCCATACCGCTATTCCTTTGCCTTTGAGAACGTATCGGAGAAAAATTATTTCTGCGATAAATTGCCAAATTGTGTATTGGCGGGCTGTATGCCAATCTACTGGGGGTGTAGAAATCTTAAGGAGTTCTTTCCCGAGAATTCATTTGCGTATTTGAATATAGAAAAAGACGATGCAGTAGATAAAGCAATGGATATAATAAATAGCGATTACAGAGAACAGAATATAGAAGCTTTAAAGAATGCTAAAGACTTAACACTCAACAAATACCAGTTTTGGCCCACAATTCATGAAATCATTAGAAAACTGTAATAAAGTTAAAGCCATCAATATCGTATAAAATTTTGAATTTTAGCGCGCACGCTATTAACCTTTCTCTATATATCATCTCGAAATTACTAATACGTTTTGTGCGAGCGCTTGAATTGGCGTTAACGATATCTGACTATTCCCTCTAAAAATCTTGTGCAATAAATTATGTTTAACAAAAATCCTAAAAAAACAAAATCCAATCGGTATGGCCGTCTGAATTTCGTCATTTGTTTGAAGAACATTCCTCCAAAAGGCAATAGACCCACTATTCCATAAAAGCCGAAAAAAGGGGATAAAAATAAGCCTATCCAACCTAATAATGTCAATATGCTGGCCATAATTGTCTTATTGAATTCTTCAGAAAGAATATTCGAGTGTAATTTCATATTTAACGCTCTTGAAATGCCTTGATCCTTGGCCCTGACAAGTTCTCCTGTTATCGAAGGCATCCTTAGGTGCATAGCTGCAGGCTCATCAGCACAAACAATAGCTTCATATCCTTTTTCTCTTATCTGCAAATTAAAATCGATGTCCTCACCTGCCCGTTTGAATATTTCATTTATCAAAACATCCTCAACAAGATTTTTTCTCAAAATGGAGCAAGCAGTTTTTGTATAATTTGCCTTGTATGCGCCTTGCCTTCTGATATCTTTTCGCTCCCGATAGAATTTTTTTACAAATCCATTTTTCTCAACTTTTGCAAATTCAAATCTAAGTCCGACTATCCCAGTTCTCGGGTTTTTAAAATACCCTAAAAGTCGGTCGAAAAAGTCTTTTGGGACTACAATATCAGAATCAATAAATGACGCGTAATCAACATTATACTTTCTACTCTCCTGCAATGCAAGGTTTCTTGCATGTGCCAAGTTCTTACTATCATCATAAATAACATCGAGCTTGGGAAAATATTTCCTAGCTTTAGATATCGTATCATCGGTACTATTTCCGTCGACCAGAATTAGTTGAATATCATATTTTATTGATTGTTCTTTAATAGGAGTGATAACTCTATCCATCCATTTGGATGAGTTTTTAGTCAGCATTAAAACTATTATTTTTTTACGCATTACGATAATACCTTACCGCAAATATTCAAAGACCAAATAATTAAATAATCATTGTAAAAAATCTAGTTAAGTATCAATTATGATTGAAAGACCCAATATTAGATTAAAATCAATTTCATTCTCCATAAAGCATACTTAAAACCCAACCTAATTTATCAGCTCCAATCTTCACAAGCTTTCGAGGTAAAAGAATTTTTGCTAATTCATTCAAATCTCTTTTTGTAATTAATTTTAATTTTATGAATGTAAGAAGAGAAATCATTATGATCAGTAATGATCCGATAGTCCAATGTAATTTCAACAAATACATAATTAAGCCAACTATAGCCGGAATAAATACCAATTTGATAACATCCTTCCAAAGAATCTTCAGCCCTAATGTGTGAGAGATAGGGTAGGCTATTAGAAAAGAAAATATTGATCCGATTAGAAAGGCCTCTGCTGCTCCAATTCCACCAAATCGTGGTGTTAGAAATAGGTAAAGAATTACTCGAGGAGTGCTTGCAGCTAAAGCAATTGTTAATACTTTGCGATAAAATCCATATGCATAACTAAGGTTACTTATGCTAGAAACAATAATACTTGGCACTATACTTAGCAATAAGATAATTAAAGTAATATTAGCCTGCATAAATTCTTCTCCTAGAAATCCGAGAATTATTTGCGAATATAAAATGGAGATTATGATAATTGGAGTAGAGATAGCAAACGAAATTTTCATGACTTTCCAAGTTGTTCTTTTACGGTTATCACTCATTCCACTTAATAAAGGAAACATTAGTGTCATAACAGATGACGGTATTGCAAAAATCAACATCATAATCGCTTGAGCGATATAATATAGCCCTGCCTCAATAGCACCTTGGGAGCCATAAACTACTATTACTCCCAATTGAGGGCCTAATACAGTAAGAACACCAGAAGGCCAGATAGCCATCCCGGCCTTAACGATTTCTGCTCCTTTTGTTCTTAATTCATTTAATTTGGGCATATTGGGCATTCCAATTATGTTAATAAATAAAATTGCCAAAACAACCAGAACCACTAAATTCAATGTAAAGTGACCTAACGCAGCGCCTAAACCTCCAAGGCCAAATAGGACGAGAATGATTCCAACAGGCAATCTAATTGTTGAACCAGCAATATCCGCCATCAAGAGTTCTTTTGTACGCATAGTTGAAATGTAGAATGACCTAAAGGACATGACAAGCCCTGAAGTTATGATCATAAAGGCTACGATGAAGATATACTCCTTCGGTAAACCTATGAGAGCACTTAATTCGCCACTCAATAGCAATAACGACACAACGGCAATCAGCGTGGTTAACCCAACCATCGTTAATTCTACTCTAAAATAAGATTTGATAAGATCTGTATCCTTCTTTCCAATTGCTTTTCCCAGAAATCTTTGAACTCCAGTGGGAATATCGAGATATGATATCGTTAGGATTAGTATGGATAGGCTAACAGTAGTCGATGCCAACCCTATGATTTCAGGTCCACTGATCCTAGAAATGACAAACCAATATACATAACCTAAGGCTCTGCAAACAATAGATCCTATGTAAAGAAAAAATGCTCCTTTAGCTACTTTTTGCAAACTCAAGAAATGACCAATCTCCTTTATAAAATAATAGATTAATAATTTTATGAGCTATCGCTTACTTTGAATAAATGTTCTGACCTCTTCTATAGTTCTTATTTTATTATCTATCATATGATCGATAATTCTCAAGCATGACTTGATTTCTTTTTTATTTAACAACTTGGAATTATTTACCATCTCAAATGTATCTTTTTTTTCTTTCAATTTGAAGATTAATTTGAATGCTTCATGGACATTTTGTCCGCCTTGATTCTCATAGACATAATTAATTCTTCTCTTCAAAGCGATATTTCCAACAAATTTCATAAATATCAATACGTCTATATTTGCTAAATTCTTTGAATCTATGCCGTTATGAGCAAGCACTTCATTAATGTCATCTGCATGTAAATTGCTAGCAACCATGTGATTGCTTGTAAGTTCCAAGAAATTCCTAACATTCTCCCCAGATATATATGCGTAATAGCTTCCATCTCCGATCTCGTGAGCTAAATAACATCGTCTAGTCCTATCAAAAAGACCTCTTTTTATTATTTCGCCACTCTCAGTAGA
>CAYFUV010000146.1:0-24054 GCA_964346435.1 uncultured Candidatus Bathyarchaeia archaeon
AGAATGAAGTTCTGCTATTTGATTGGGATTTATTTTTCCACCGATAGATCGAATATGGCTCCAGTCCATTGCGGTCAATAAGCCCTTATCATGGATTGCATAGGATAGTGGCATGCCCACACGAGTTTTTTTAATTTTTTGCTCATTATCGAAAGCTCTCCATTCAGGACTTATGTCCATTATCTTATCATCCATTACTTGACCGCAACTTATACAAACAATTTCACCAGCATCAAAATCTCTCATTAGATTCGAACTTTCACACTTTGAGCAAGTTCTATTAGCGCGCGCTAATTCTAATTTCTTCTGTTCAGTGATATCGATGAGCTCGTATTCAATTGCAGGTCTTCCATGATAGAAAAATCGATGGCCATTAACTATGACAATGATCTCTGAACCGGCTCTTGTTCTTAAAGTAAGCTCATGTGGCGGGATTTGTTCTCCATGTAACCTTTTCGCTATATTCTCTATGGCCTGTTCTTTTAATTTCTGTGGAAACATTTTCTCAATTATATCGAAAGAAGGTGAAGTGATCTCCTCAAATTCCCAACCCAATCTTTCACATGCAACTTTATTAACAAATTTAAGGATGCCATCTTGATATATCATGACGAGGTTTGAGGATTTTCTCATCATTGTTAGATTCGCTTCTCTTATCAGATGCTAGTTGAAGTAACAATTGTATAGCGCGGGTGCTATAAATATTTACATTATATGTAAACTACGTTAAAATATAGTTAAAATTGATGTAAGCTCACGCGCATCCAATAATCCAGAATCTATTAAGATGGAAAAGCACTCTAAGGTTTTATAGTAATTTACGTTTATAGCGTACACTAATCTAAAAAGTTCACCTCATGGGTCCAGTTTTTGTCTTGGGAAGTTGGAATTCAGACTTCAGCCATTGCTACATATACGAAATTATAAAAGGCCGATAATCCCAAGAAATAAACTTAAGTATAAAATTTAGATTATGAGGATCTGGTGAAGAACAAATGAATTCAAATGCCTCAATGATAAGGGCAATAACAGTAACTATCATAGTAGGAGTATTATGGTTTGCGTTTATCGTGTTGTACCTCGCCTTTTATGCGATTAACATGAATTTCTGGCAAAAAACAGCGCTCTTCCTCGCTACTGGGGCGATAGTGGGAGGCATAATCGGAGTCTTTTGGGTAATATACGGGATTAAAAGTGGCAAAAGTTAGCGCGCGCGTAAAGTGTATTCTAGCCCGATAGAATATAAAAAAAGAGCGGGAGTTTTTCGTTTTAAGAACGCTTTGGCTCAATCCCTAATCCATTAACAATTCCTAATATGCTTACTATTATCGTTATACCTGCAGTAAATTTCATATGGTTTTAAGCGGCGTCCTACCCTCAATAGAATATGTTCATCTAATATTTTTTTCGAAAAAGAATATATCGAGCATTTATTAATTAGGATCTGCTCCGCATAACTCACAATATGGAAGGAAGTTCTTGAGAAATATAGTTTTTACAATTCTAATGCTTTTTTTATTTTTGGCTAGTATCAGTGCAAACGGTTTCCCAATTTGCCTTGGAGCAGAAGATTCTCCGGACTACACAAATGAGATAGAATGGAAATTCTCATTGGAGCCGGATAGAATTTATGTTGAACAGGTTGTAACTCAATACCCTCAACTGACGCCTCGTCATCTTTGGGTACAGCGCATAAATCACAGCGATTACAGACCTCAAAATATTACTGCATGGGACTTTAAAACAAAGGAACCATTAATGACAGAAAGAAGAAACATTCCTGGTGGGGAAAGCGTAGTAGTCCATTTCATAAAAGGAGTAGGCGAAAATAAATTCGTATTGTCATACTCCTTTGATCCGACTGGCAATACTGGTGGAGGAGAAGACTATGATTTTTTCAATTGGAAATGGGAAAAGGAATATAGAACGGGCTGGATGAATGTGGTTACGATCCTTCCTAATAAATATGCTTTTGACAAAGCATACCAAGACAACAGATCCTCCCTTGACATAATTAAGTATGAAAAACAGGGGAGGAATTTCTGTGAGTTCGAGATGATTGCTAAAGATAATAGATCTTATCGGTGGACTATATACTATGAATTACGTCTTGGCGATATTATCATTAATGTCTCGTCTCCAAGAAATGACTCCGAAGTAAGCGGATTGGTAGAAATTATGGCTAATGCTAGTAAAGTCATGTCCAAATATGAAATACTTCCTATTCCTTCTAGCTCACTAAGATATAAAATCGATAATACCGATTGGATCGAGTTCGATGATGAAAAAATAATTTGGGATACTTCAAACGTACCAAATGGAGTTCATTATATCGCCATTGGAGCAACGGATAGCGAAGGGAATTCTGTTATGAAACAGATATCGGTTTATGTTAATAATACCTCGCCTACTACAACTCTTTATAAAGAAGACGCTAATGGTTGGGCAAATTTTTTTGATAAGAAACTTTTTGCATATTATATTGGCGGAATCATTGGAATAATGGCCATAGCGGCCTTAATAATTCTAAAAAAATTCAGGCATCTGTTCGTTGCGCGTCGACCTTTAAATCAATAGAGTAAAAGCTCATATCAATGAGTTGCTCGTACTATCTTCGGAAAGTTCTGAAAAGAAATATTTCAACTCTGCCTCAGAAGGATAAGGCAGTCCATATAAAAAGTCCCTGAGTTTCAAAACCGATACGATCGGTACGCCATCAATAATGCGAGACCTCGGATCTCCAAGCATTAGCATCACAGGAATAACAAAGATTTTTTTTGAGAGTTTAAAGGAAAGCTTGCTGGTTAACGTACCAATATTTCTTGCAAGAGCCTCGGTCCTTCGCAAATGTGATGCCGTGGCTTCCTTAAGTCTTGAAAACCAATGAGAGAACATCCAATGTTTGCAATCTACGCAAAGCAACGATTTGTCTTTGAACGCCAGAACGTCAATCTGAAAACGTCTTTTCTTTGACTTAAAAGTGATCCCCTTGATTGCTTCATATTCATTTAGCTGAAAAGCCTTCAGGCTCAACTTTTCGAATTCTCTCCAATCCAACAGTCTGCAAATTTCTGTAGGTTCACCACCTAAATTCAAGGCCTTAATAGCAAGCTCAATTCTAGTTTTAACAGGAGTCGTTTCACGTAAAACAATTTCTTTAGTCGAATCAAGAAAATCGTCCAATTTTGGGCCGGAAGGCTGCAGATTTGAAGAAGCGTCCTGCTTTGTTTCCTTCAAAAATCTCTTAAGCTCTCTAAGATCCTTCGTTCTGTCGCGCATTTTTTACACTCAATAATTCCTAATAGATTCACATTCTTTAAAATGGAGTCGAGTATAAAATCTTTGTATTTAAAAAAATTGAAAGATTTATCTCCAGCACATGCAAAAATAGAAGCGCCCGCGCTATTCCTTTTTTCTAGAGGGGATTAAGATTCCTTGCCGTCTCCAAGCGTATCTGCAAAAAATGACAATGCTGAGGCGGCCTTTGCGACTCTAGAAGATGAGGAATAACAAGGAACATTACTTCTTCTCAAAGCTTCTATTCCTTCTTTAATGCTTCTTTCTCCCATCCAGAAGGCAACTACTGGCTTATCATATTTAGCTGAAACTTCCGAGACCGCACGTGCTGGCATAGCAGCGGTTACCAATCCTTGAGAGACAAAGATACATATGGCGCAATTAATGATTGGTTCGCTCAATACAACATCAAGTACATTTTTATAACAATCATAATCTGCTGCTCCTGTCATATCTACCGGATTAATATAGGAAGCTATTGCAAGTATAGACTTCTTAATCTTCTCTTGCGTCTCTTCTGGTAAAATTGGCACTTGTAATCCAAGTTTACTGCACCAGTCAGAAACCATTACTCCCAATCCTCCAGCGTTGCTGATGATACCGATATTCTTCCCTTTCGGGAGTGGCTGATTTGCCAGTGCAATGGCCGCATCAAATATTTCTTCCACATCGCCGACTCTAAGCATATTTGCTTGTTTTAATCCAACATCAATTACTTCATTAGAACCTGCGATTGACCCAGTATGTGAGAGGGATGCCCTAGCACCAGCTTCGGAAAAACCAGATTTTAGGATAACTATTGGTTTCCTCTTAGTCACAAGCTTTCCTACACTCATTAATTTCCTTCCATCTTTAATGCCTTCCATATAGATGCCAATTACTTTTGTTTGAGGATCCATAGACAGGTAGGCCATAACATCCGCAGCATCAATATCGGACTCATTTCCTAAGTTTATGAATTTTGAGAATCCGATCTCTCTATTATAGGCCCAATCCAACGTTCCACAGCACATAGCACCGCTTTGAGAGATGAAGGCAATTGATCCTTTCAAAGCACTGGTAAAAGTAAACGTTAGGTCAAGATTTATTTCCGTATTTATTATTCCGAAGCAATTGGGACCTATAATTCTCATATCGTATTCTCTCGCTATTTCAACGAGTTCTTCCTGTAAATCTTTATTTCCAGTTTCAGCAAACCCAGATGATATTACAACAGCACCAGAAGCTCCTTTTTTGCCTATCTGCTTCAAAGTATCAGGTACAAGTTTTGAAGGTACAACTATTTCAGCTAGGTCAATATTACCTGGAACGTCTTCAATTTTCGAATAAACCCTCTTTCCAAATATTGTTGACAATTTTGGATGAACAAGATAGATCTCTCCAAGATATCCGCTGTTCAACGCATTTTGCGTTAACGCCCCACCAACTTTATTGATCTTGTCCGATGCGCCAATAATCGCGATTGATTTAGGCTCAATTAGCTTATTCAACTGCTCAAAGGTTTTATAAATAAATTCTTCATCATATCGTTGATCCGTATTGGTCTTTTCCAATAGCCAAACCCCTCAATTTGAAAAGCAATATATATGGTTTAGGTTTTTAATTCTTAAATACATTAGGTGATAGATTTGATTTTCATTGTTTTTGCAGATATAGAAGCTGCAAGAGAGAAAGAGGCATACATTTCTGTAGCAGAGATCTCAAAAATTCCAGGCGTAAAAGGAGTCTATTTAACATTCGGGGGGCATGATTTTGTGGTAATTCATGAAGCACCAGACCTTCCAAGCGCTGTCCAGACAGCGGTAAAAATTAGGAACATACCTGGCGTTATCGATACAGAGACAATAATATGTATGGACATCCATGAAGTATTCAAATCCCGATGAACTTCACTAGATCCACCAGCCTACTTGAATACCCCCATTCATTATCGTACCATCCAATAACTTTGACAAAATTTCCCTTTTCTCCACCGATTACCATAGTACTCAAGCTATCGAATATACATGAATGAGAATTGCCAATTACATCAACAGAGACCAATGGTTCTTCGGAATATTCTAAAATCTCTTTCAATTCATTTGCGGCTGATTTGAAAGCATTATTAATTTGGTCTTTAGTAACTTCCTTTTCTAATTCTGCAACCAAATCTATAACAGAGCCGTCATGAACGGGTACTCGAAAAGCCAGTCCATCAAGTTTGCCTTTTAATTCCGGAATAACTTCAGCGGTAGCTTTTGTGGCACCAGTCGTAGTGGGTATTATCGATAAAGCAGCGGCCCTAGCCCTCCTCAAATCCTTATGAGGCAAATCCAACAACCTTTGATCATTCGTATATGCGTGAATAGTTGTCATAAAAGCTTGTCTAATTCCGAAATTATCATGCAATACTTTTACAATTGGTGTTAAACAGTTAGTCGTACAAGATGCGTTTGAAATTATGTCATGCCTATTAGCATCATATTCGTTTTCGTTGACTCCAAGAACTATAGTAAAAATTGGTTCTTTTCCTTTTCCAGGAGCCGAGATTATTACTTTTTCTGCTCCAGCTTTTATATGCTTAACAGCATCATCTCTGCTCCTAAAAAATCCAGTGGATTCTACAATAATATCTGCCCCTAGATCTTTCCAAGGCAAAGATTCTGGGTTTTTCTCACTCAAGACTCTAACTTTTTTCCCATTAACAACCATGAAATCCTTTTCTGATTTTACATTAGCATTGAAAATTCCAGAAACTGAGTCGTATTTTAATAGATGCACCAATGTTTTTGCATCAGTCAAATCATTAACCGCAACTATCTCAAAATTTCTCAGAAACTCTTTATCTTCATAAGCTCTACGCAGAAATTGTCTTCCTATTCTTCCGAAACCATTTATTCCAACTTTTTTCAAATCGAACCCCTTTCAGGAATTGAAAGAAAATTTTCTTAAGAACTAAGAGACGGATATAAAATATAAAATATAAAATATAAAATTATCAATATAAGTAAACGCTAAAAATATGCATTCGGATCGAATTCATTATGCTCTAACTTATACTCAGCTTCATTGCATTCACTGGACATCCTTCCACACATTTAAGACATTTAGTGCAAGCCATCATTACACAATTATTGGAATCGATAAGAGGAATGCGCATTGGACATATCCTCTCACACTCAAAACATTTAGTACATTTATTTTGATCTATCTTTGGCTTTATGAGGTTTACAACACTAAGACTGCTGATCACAGTGCCTAATGGACATAAAGTATTGCACAATGTCCGCCCGAAACGCATACTTAAGATATCGAATAAGAATATCAATAACAGAATTATCAAGTCTGCTCCTATAATCCCTTGCAATGCATATTGCATTATACTTCTATAGACTATTCCTGGAGGAGAAAACAAGTATGGTAACGAGAAGTTAAAAAGAAGGCTGGCTATTAGTATCGCGAGTAGAATAACATATTTCTCTCGATTGTTTTGAAGAGGGACTTGTTTTTCTTTATTTTTTAGCGCACGCGTGCCATAAATATCATGAGAATGTTCAAGTAGCAATCCAACTGGACAAATCCATCCGCATAAGAAACGCCCAAAAAGAAGAATTATTGTGACAGTTATCAAAACTGGAACTATTAGACTAGCCAAGACGGTTTTTGTACTAAGGCTCAATAATGCCCATTCTAAAGGCGAAATGATTTTAAAGCTACCAAAGATAAGAGCGCTAGGTGTGCCGTACATTATTCCAAAGAATGAAGCTAGCGAAATGAAGAATATTAAGAATGAGACTGTAATTACCCTCATAGCTTCAAAATTAGGGATTTTCATCTAAACCATTTCGCCCTTCTTGATCCTTCAGGTTTTAAAGTTAGTGCTTTTGGGTCGGTCGGGCAAACATTGACACATGTTCCGCAGCCAACACATTTCTCTTTATGAAAAACGGGTTTTAGACCTTCAGCCACTGAAATCGCTTCAGGTATTGGACACATTTCATAACAGATCAAACACTCCTTTACTTCGTAGGCTATGCATATTCTTGAGTCAAGCTCAACTGTTCCAAGTTTAACTTGTTCTTTGTTGACCATTTGAAGGGCACTAGTTGGACAATACTTGCTACACAGCATCGTTTCTTCGCACCTTCCTCTGTAGAACTCACATGCCCCTTTATGGGATTCAATTTTTGGTGTATTTACGGATACTAATCCGTCTTCGAATCCCGTTAGAGCTATCGCTTTCGTTGGACAGACAACAAGACAAATCCCACAGCAAATACAAAGAAGGTTAAAATAGGATTCGTTGACAGCACCAGGAGGCTTCAGAAATTATAACACAGTTATAAATCTTCTCATAAATGTTAGACGCGCGTTGAAAAATTAGAGAAAAGTAAGAGAGGGGGCTAACAGTAGCGCTAGTTGATTGTGTATTCTCTCTTTATTTGCGCGCTAACTGGCGCGCGTACACGTGAGAAATCAACACTTATTTTCTTCCTTTTTCAAGATTCTTCCTGATTTTCTTGAGTTCATCCAGAATCTTTAGTGCAATGTTGTCCATGGGCATACCCTCGATTCCTGACTCAACAGCCATTGGCCTATAAGACTTTACTCTAGCCATTACGATATTTTTAACTTCCTCGAAATTTTTAATGCCCAATATAACAGCCTCGGCAACTTTAGCGCTTCCACTACTTCCTCCAGCTGAAAAGCCAGCCGTTTGAATCGAGACTTTTCCAAGTCCAAATCGTCTAGATAGCGGCCCTTGAACTACATCGATGTTTGTTACTCGGTTATACGGTACTATGCTTTTGCGCTTCCACCATACGCCTTTTTCGATAGTAATTTCACTTTTATTGAGATAATAAGCCAATGAAGAATGGAATCTAGGTATCCATAATAAAATGAATGAAAAAATTGCAGCGATGGGAAGGAATATGAAAAGAGATGCAATTGTTGCTACGATACCCAAGGGAATGGCCCAAGTTAGATAGAAGATGATCGTTCCAATAACTAAATATGAATAATAGAGTTTTTTAAGATCCGAGTGGGGTTTGAAACTACTACTAGCTTTAATAGAATTTTTCAATTGATATAATCCTCATTTAGTTCTATTAAATAAGACAAAGATTTATATTTAAAATCTTAAAAAAATCAGCGAGTGTTTCATTCTTTTCTCAAAGCTTCAATTGGATTTAGCCTAGACGCTCGCCATGCAGGATATAGACCTGCAATCATGCTTAAGATGAATGCGAGTAGGAATATCCCAGCAATGTCTGTTGGCGAAAAGTATGGAGTAATTAATTCCTCTCCTGATGCATAAGGATCTATTCGAAGCATTACCTCGACTAGAACATATGCCCCACCTACACCCAATATTAATCCGCATAGTCCACCTAGTATTCCGATTGCCATAGCTTCTGCAAGAAACATGAAGAGAATTGATTTATTCCCATACCCAATTGCCTTTAATAATCCAATCTCACGTGTTCTATCCATAACAGACGTATACAGAGTTGTAACAATACCTACGGCACCAACGAACATGGAAACAGAAGCTATAGTGGATACGAAAACATTCCAAGCGCCCATTACATCACCAATAGTTTCTGCAAGCGCTTTGGGCGAAGTTATACCAATATTTTTACCGTAAATCTCCCTTATCCTCTCCTCAACTGCGTCGTTCTCCTCAGGATCTATTGTGATCACATAGATCGCATCATAATATCCGCCCTTCTCGAACAGAGCATTGGCTGCTGGGAGCGAAACAAAGGCCACACTGTCAATCTCCTGACTACCCAATTCCTCGAGGATCCCTTTTACCTGAAAACTCTTCTTTTTAACGACGATCTTATCTATCCCGCCTTTACTTTCAACCTTTTGGAGCTCGATGGTGACTGTCTGGTCTTGTCTCGCGATTGGTTTGCTAGAACCTGAAGGATAAGCAAGATTATAGCCCACTACCATGCCTATATTATCGTTAGGCAATACGTATGATCCAGATTTTAGACTCACCTTAGGGGCGATAAACTTTACATTTTTTTGTTCCAATCCCATGATTTGAATTGTCTTCTCTTCACCTCCAGACTTTATAGTTGCAATACTATACATTATAGGAAAAACTTCCTTTACCCCTCTAGTCCTCTCAATGGTCTTGACTGTTTGAGAAGTCAACTTCATCTCTGGCGATTCTTGCGGCGGCCCAAATCCCAATGAGACTTCTGATGGAGTAATGAATAGCACATTTGGAGCTAGCATGCCAAATTGTTCATCGATATAGTTGTCCATGCCTCCTCCGAGTCCATTTAGAGATGTCATGAGCGTAACTCCGATGACTACCATCAGTACTGTTAGTCCTGATCTAGCCTTCCTTTCTTTCAGCGCGCTGAAAGATAACCCTAATAGCTCAAGTAGTTTAACCAAGATCTTTCACTTTCGTAAATAAAATTCTCATTTAAGCAAGCTTTTACCAAGTTCACGCTATTTAAGTCGTTAATCAAAAAATAAATGTTACGAGCCAATATATCAAGCTCACGCCGTAAGAACGATTCCATAGCACATGCACTTTAATGAATTAATAATAAGAACCAAATCGATGTCTGTTTCCTTCGAGGTAATTAAAATTTTTTAGCACTTGTTATTTCATTTGTCTTAGGAGAGAAGAATGAAATTCAAGGATAAGGTCGCTCTAATTACAGGAGGCGCCAGCGGGATAGGAAAAGAGACTGTGATGCAATTTGCGAAAAATGGAGCGAAAATTGCAATATTTGATATGAATAAAGAAAAGCTGGAGTCTGTTATCAACGAGATAAAACAATATTGCAAGGAATATATCACGGTTATCGGCGATGTCAAAAACAAAGATAATGTGGAAGAATGTGTGAATAAAGTTCTAGAAGAGTTCGGCGACATTTCCTACCTTATAAACTGCGCTGGAATCTTGAAAGATGGCATGATCGATAGACTTCCTGAAGAAGATTTTGACGATGTTATGGCAGTAAACCTTAAAGGAGTTTTTCTTTTTATCCAAGCTTGCGTCAAGTATTGGATTAAGGAACCACAAGCAATAATCGATGCTTCCAAAAAAGAAGGAAAGCCCTTCCCAAAGCCAACAGAATTTCCAGACAGACGTATCATCAATCTAAGTAGCCTCGTTGCGGAAGGGAATATTGGACAGATCGCATATAGTGCTTCAAAAGCTGGAATAATTGGGATGACGAAAACCGCGGCAAAAGAATTAATGCAGTATAATATTAGAACGCACGCCATAATGCCTACCTTAATCGACACGCCAATTTTTGATAGACTATTCGCTATCGAGGATGGTAAATGGAGAAGATATTACGAATCGCGAATTCCATTAGGGCTCGGTGAACCAAAATACATAGCGGATGTAATTGCCTTCCTGTGTAGCGAAGAATCTTTCTTCATGAATGGAGCGATTATTGAGGTGAATGGCGGTCGATTAGGAGAAGTATAAAAGGCGCGAGTATCTTCTTGATTTTTTCATAAAATCATTCTTTGATTCTTTCCCGAGGAATTCCTCTTACAGTGCGTGTGACAAAGGTGAATTCCTAGTTTTAAAAAACAAACAATTTATTCTAATAATTAAAAATAAAAGAAAAAGTAAATAGATTACATGAAAATAAAAAGGATGGCAATATCACTCATAGTGGCAGCTTTTTTCGGAGTATTTTGCGCATATGGAACGTCAACCGTAGAGATTCCTGGTTTCGAGATGACAATCTTTGGATCATAGAGTCGCTAAATTGAGTGTCCAGAGAAGCATTTACGGAATTTCTAGAAAAACCTCCCTAAATTGAGGTTCTAATTGCGGATTAATTGAACTGTATAATACTCTATAATCTTGCAGATGAGACATCTTATACTCCGGATATTCAGGATATTCATCTTTAGTATCTTTACCCACCAAAGATTCTAACCTCAAATAGCCCCCATGTTTTTTATCCATTTGTCTTCTCATCCCAAATTTTTTCAGTATTTTTTCATCATGAGCGAGTTTGATATTATCGAAACTAACACTCTCCTCATCCAGTATGACGTCCCCTAAAATTACAACATGGATGCCTGCAATCTTAACTGGCAAACCGCCGTATAAGGGACTAAGTGCGTGTTGATACATTCTTTTTATTTTAACATCTGTAGAGAATTTTTCTATAGTTGAAGGAGCCCTTAGTATCGCATAATCTGGTTCATATTTATGCATCCTAGCAATTTCCAAAAAGTATTCGAAATTCTGATTTCTTAAGATATATGATTTTGGATTTCTTATAGCGGCCATTAACATTCAAAAAAAACACGCGTTAATTTAAGGATTGTCTTATAAATTACTGATCATATTTTGTGATAAGGATAAATGAAGTCTCAAATAGCGTTCGCTTGGTTCTCAACTTCCACTTCGTTTATATGGAACGCCCAATGCTCTTGGAACGGTTATTCTCCTACTGGCAACTAAAACAACAATAGTAAGAATATAGGGTAACATTCTGAAGAATGGATATGGAACTTGAAGCCAAGGTGCTATAATATCTAGCCTCAAAGCAAGCCCATCAACACCAGCAAAAAGTAGGCATACCCCTACGATGAGGTAAGGATTCCATCCTGAGGCAATAACGGATGCGAGAGCTATGAATCCACGCCCCGCAGTGATACCTTCCCAGAACTCATTCAGCCATACTAGCGTGTAGAACGAGCCGCCAAGACCCGCCATAGCTCCACATAACAATACGCATAGATATCGATAGCGTTTGACGTTTATGCCTAACGATTCCCCAACAAGGGGATCTTCACCTATTGCTTTAATCCTTAGACCAAAAGACGTGCGAAATAGAATAATCGCGAAGACGATTACTAGCAGTATCATTAAGTATGTTAGGACAGTTTGTTGGGAAATTATAGGGCCAAGCAATGGAATTTGGCTAATTAGTGGAATTTCGATCGGCTCGAATCCTATCGCACTACCATGGAATCCCATTAACCTAACGAAGTAGCTAGTAAAACCCCAAGCTAGGACATTTATTCCTATTCCGCAGACTATTTGATCTGAAGCAAGGCTAATAGTCAAATAAGCCATGATCAAACTAGTCAATAAACCAGCAATAATCGACAATAAAACGCCTAACCAAGGATTTCCAGTGAGTAGCGAACCTAGATACGCACCCATGGCTCCCATCAGCATGTATCCTTCAAGTCCCACGTTAATCATCCCCGATTTTTGAGATACCAGTTCTCCAAGCGCTGCCAATATTAATGGTGTAGCAAGGAGAACGGCGCAAGTCGTGATTGAACAGAATAATGCGCTATATTCCAATCTTTCTCTTACCCCTTCTGTTTCTTTCTAAATTGAAACATTCTTTTTCTCCACATTTCAATAAGAACTCCTACAAGGCTCGCTAGAATCATAATTCCGACAAAAAGTTTGATTAGACCAACAGGTAGATTAGCACCACGTACCATATATTGAGACCCATTGAACAAGAATCCGAAGAAGGTGGAAGATAAAATAATAGACAAGGGATTATTTCTCCCCAGCATTGCTGCTGCTATAGCAATAAAACCATATCCCTCGGTCATGTAGTCTTCCATAAAACCATGATAGCCAGCTACTTCGCCAACCCCAGCAAGACCAGCAAGGCCACCGCTTATGAACGAAGCTATTATAATGGCTTTGGCTGCATCTATACCACCATACTTGGCTGCAAATGGATTCAATCCTACAACCCGTATATTATAACCCAAAACAGATTTTTTGAAAAATAGGAAAAGCAAAAAGGCAGAAATTATGGCAAGCACAATTCCTATATGGAGCTTAGTGGCAGGTATCAAAACAGGAAAAGCCGCTGAATCGACAATAGGAAATGTCTGCGGTCGATGTACATTCGGATCGTCCCAAGGCCAATGAACCAGATAGTGCGCAAACCAAAATGCCACGTAATTTGTCATAAGCGTCGAGATGATTTCGTTGATTCCAAACTTAGCTTTAAGTATTCCACAGATCATGCACCATGCCCCAGCTCCTACGAAACCTAGTAGGCAGACTAATGGAATGTGTAGAATTGGAGGTAGTCCAGTAAAGTTGAGACCCCCCCAGAGAGCGAAAATTGATCCTATTATGATCTGGCCTTCAGTACCAACATTCCAGAACCCAGCCCTAAAACCTGCAGCAAAGCCCAAACCAGCCAACATAAAAGGTGCTGTTCTTGCTAATGTTTCGGATAGCCTATATGGGCTGCCAAATGCACCCCATATTAGAGCCGAGTAAGCACCAATAAAGTCAGCCCCCGAAGCCGTGATCACAATTATGCCTATGACAAAGCCTAAAATTATTGACCAAACACTACTGTAAAAGCCTATAAGACTCTTTTTCAATCCTGAAAGCAATGTCATTATCTTTTTCGCCTATTCAGTTGTTTCTTTTTTTCCAGCCATCATTAACCCAATCTTCTCAGTATTTGCTTCGTTAATCGGGATAACTCCAACTATCTCTCCTTTGTACATAACGCCTATCCTATCACTCAATGCAAAGATTTCATCCAAGTCCTCAGAAATTAATAATATAGCCAATCCCATCTTCTTCGCATCCAAAAGCTTTTGGCGGACATATATTGTTGCAGCTATATCCAAGCCTCGAGTAGGTAATTCACTTATGAGAAGCGGAGTTTCTTTTGAAATTTCTCGAGCCAGAATTAATTTTTGAATATTGCCTCCAGACAATGATAATGCAAGAGAGTCTATCCCAATTGATTTAATACCATACTCTTCAACCAATTTTTTCGCATATTGATTTACCTTATTCGAGTTTAGTATCGATCTATCAGCGAAGGAGTTCTGAGATCCTAGAATAGCATTTTCAGCGATGGTGAAATCCCTTATGATGCCCATAAAACGTTCCCCAGGAATATAACTAACTAGCCGTCTAATTTTCTGAGGGGGAGCATTTGTTAGATCTTTGTCATCGACAATTACCTCTCCTTTGTCGCATTTACGTAGACCTACTAATGCTTGAGCTAGCTCATTCTGACCATTGCCAGCAACTCCTGCAATTCCAAAAATTTCTCCTTTACGGATATTAAAAGAAACGCTTTTCAAAATGGGGCGAAGGTCCGCATCAAAAGAGTGCAGATTCTTTACCTCAAGTACAACTTTCTTATATGCTACCTTCGGCCTTGGAGAAATTTTCAAATCTCTCCCCACCATCATTTTAGCCAATTCCCTTTCATTCGTGTTTTCCGTTTTCACAGTTGCAATTTTTTTCCCTAGTCTCAATACGGTTGTTCTATCACAAACTTCCATAACTTCGCGTAATTTATGGGTAATGAATATCACCGAGTGCCCTTCTTGAGCTAAAGAGTGAAAGAATGAAAAAATATTCTTTACTTCCATTGGAGTAAGCGCCGAGGTGGGTTCATCAAAAATGAAAATATCCGCATTTCTAAAGAGGAGTTTTAATATCTCGACTCTTTGTCTCTCGCCTACTGAAAGTTCTTCAATTTTAGACTGGGGATTAATGATAAGCCCATATCTCTCTGATAGTTCCTTTACTTTTTCCTCAGCATAACGAAAATCGATGAAACCTTTCTCCGCATCCTCAGCCCCCAGAATAATACTCTCTGTGACCGTGAGATTTGGAATGAGCATAAAATGTTGATGAACCATCCCGATTCTTAATTTAATTGCATCCCTGGGAGATCTTATATCTACTTTATTTCCTCTAACGTATATATCGCCGTCATCTAGTCGGTAAAGGCCGTATAGTATGCTCATAAGTGTTGTTTTTCCGGCTCCGTTTTCACCTAGCAGTCCAAGAACTTCCCCATCTTCTACTTCAAGATTTATAGAATCATTCGCTACTACGCCTGGAAACTTTTTCGTAATATTCCTCATCTCAACTTTATGTCTCTTCTGGGAATCGGCAGCCATTCAAATTACTATCCTATTAAATCTATCCAATAAAGGTGGATTCACTAACATTCGTTTCTTAATATCATCTTCAATTTATGATAGCGCGTGCTAAATGTTCTCTGGCGATAAATAATTTATCTTAGATAATGTTTAGGTAAACCTCTCTCATCACAGGAAGAAATTAAAAAAATTGGGGTTTTATATTTTTTCCGAGTACTCTTGTACGCACTTTCTTATTTTTGATAACGCGACCACAAATTATGCGACAGCAAAGCGGCTCTCATCTCTTTGAATCTTAAAGCCACCTTTTTCTACTCTCGTCGCATAATCGTTAAATGTATCTTTAACGTCGCTCGGTAATTTATCGAAGGCAGGAGTTCGTTGGATCTTCTGGAAACTGTTAAACATAGGTGGAAAGCCGCATGGAATTTGTCCGCCCATTGGCGGAAATCCTTCCAAAGTATTCATAACGAACTTATCCAATATCGGTAGCGGATCAAATAGAAAGTTTGCCAATGTCAGATCTGGTGCCAGAGGACTTTGATCTAGGTAGATCCCTGTTGTGTAAACATTCCTTTCCTTGCAAGCATCAAATCCCCCGAGATCCGATACTGCGGCGTATTTTCCAAGATGATCAGCACCAGCATCGAATAAAGCCAGCGCCGTCTCTTTTCCTTTAGCTGGATCCACCCAATGCCCAGCATATGCTTTTAAAACTTTGACTTTAGGATTCACTGTTTTGGCTGCTAATTCGTATGCGTTTGCATAGGCGTTTCCACATGGGGAATCCGTTCCAATAAAGACACCCACAATGTTAGTCTCTGTCAGCAGACCAGCCAGCAATCCAGCCATGTACCCAGTTTCCTCCTCCAAGTACACGAAAGACACGGCATTAGGGGTATGGTTCGTAACACATGTGAAGTAGAATTGTGTATCAGGATAATCTGGCGAGGCAGCTACACATGGCTCTGCGCCTTGAAATCCCCACCAGCCCACGATTTGATATCCTTCCTCTGCGTAGTCCCTGTAAAGCTTCTCGATGTCAGCCCAAGGAACGCTCTCACTGTAAGAGATCTCAACATTCGGGTATTTGTCTTCAACTGCTTTCATCGCTTGATAATGACATTGACCCCAACTCATATCATCTCTTGTGCAATCTACCATTCCAGCTATCTTTACGACTTCTGGTTTTTCAGCCGCAGCTGTTACGGTTTGCGTGACAGTTTTTGTTTCAACAACCTTCTCCACCTCTGCTTCGGGCGTTGGTTTTGCAAAGTATCCAGCAGCAGCTCCCACCGCAAGCCCTACAATCGTTCCACCTGCGGTCTTTACCCAACTCCTTCTAGAAATTGATTCTTTTTTAGATTTGTTCATAAAAGTCGCCTTTTCTTTTTCGATTAGAAATTTATTAATTGTGGATATATAAGTAACGTGTTGTTTTGGTTCGCGTAATAAGCTATCGAAAACCTTATTTGTTAAGTAAAATTGGTTTAACAGTTTAATCTTCAAATGACCTTTCTATGCGCGTTCTACTTCAAAAAAAGGAGGGTAGACCATGGTAAGCGACGTTAAAATTTACCATGAATTATCAAACTCCTATTCTAAAGGCGAACCAATGGCGTTGGTCACTATTGTTAAAACTAAGGGATCAACTCCTGGAAAAGTAGGATTCAAGATGTTAGTGTTTCCTAATGGGAAAATAATCGGAACTGTTGGAGGAGGGAAAAACGAGGCAAACATTATTTCTGAGGCAAAAAAAGTGATTGAGACGGGCGAAGCGAAGCTAGCTGCCTTCGAGTATGAGGGTCCCGATGTAGACTCTAAGGAACCAATTTGTGGAGGATCTTGTGAAGTATTTATCGAGCCGATATTACCACGACTGACATTATATATATTTGGCGCAGGGCATGTTGGACAACCACTTGCTAAGATAGGCAAGATCGCTGGTTTTCGAATCGTAGTCATAGACGATCGTGAAGAATTTGCTAATAAAGCGAGATTTCCAGATGCTGATGAAATTCTTGTTACCGATTTCAGTAAGGTAAAAGAAAGGCTAAAATTTTCAAAAAGGTCTTGTTTCATCATAGCCACGCGTGGGCACGAGAATGATTTAGAAGTCCTAAGAGCATTTATCGAAAGCGATCTGTTATACATCGGAATGATAGGGAGCAAGAGAAAAGTTAAGGAAGTATTTGAATCGTTAAAAAGAGATGGCATCTCAAAGAGATTGCTCGAGAGAGTCCATGCACCGATTGGTCTCAGCATTGGTGCTGAGACCCCAGCCGAGATTGCTATAAGTATTATCGCTGAGATTGTATTAAAAATCCGTACAGGAAAATATTAGCTTAATTAAAGAGTACGCCCACTCCACTTGTTCTCCTTAGAATCGTAACCAATATTTTGCCTATTCCTCGGGTAATCTATAAATCTCAACAACTTCATCTTTTTCGATACATTTCCTATTCTCTTGCACTATAATTATTCCATTGGCCCACGCTACTGAGCTAAAAAATGAAGAGTTACCGAGAATCGGTCGAGCCAATAAACCTCCAGAGGTCTTTTCTATTTTCAGGAAGATCGCTTTTTTGAAGGGGATAAACTTATTGAATTCAAGTCTTTCAGCTAGCCTAGCTTGGGTGCTCTCCCAAGCATCTTTGATCGGAAGTCCTCTCAATTTTTGAAACAAAGGCAGAAATATGAAATGAAATCCGATAATCGTAGATTGAATAAGTCCTGGAAGCATTATTATTGGCTTGCGATTTAGGACTCCAAATCCTGAAACCCTTCCTGGCCTAATTTTAATACCGTGGAAAATCATGCCGGGCTTCCCAGTGGATTCGATAGCATCTGCCACGAGATCTTTTTCTCCCATCGAACACCCTCCTATCGTCAATATGATATCAGCTTTTGACAATTTCTTCCGAATTACATCCTTGATCTCTATAATGTCATCTCCTACAACGTCATCATCCAAAGAAATCGCTCCATAATGTCGAATCCAGCGGGACAACAGGAAGCTGTGAACGCTACTTTTTTCCTTAAGTTCATCTCCAATCGATAATATCGATACTTTTGGTTTTCTAAAGACCTCTAAACAATCGATATTCAACCTATTTAGAAACGCAATGTCTTTCGATCTTAGGATCTTCCCTTTTGGGATTATTACATCTCCCTTTTCAATATCAGAACCTGCATGAATTACATGTTCTCCAGGATTGATTTTCGATCGAGCTTGAATCTTATCATCTCCAACCATCTTAGCCATCTCTACAGCCAAAACAGTATCAGCACCATCGGGCAGAATGGATCCAGTCGTAATATAATATGCTTCATTCTTTCCAATTGAGGATTTGGCTCGTTCTCCAGGGTAAATCTTTCCTTTGACTATTAATTGAACGGGACTAATATCCGCATTGGCCGTATCCGTTGATCTGATCGCGTAGCCATCAAAATGAGCTAAGTCATCATTTGGAACTCTAAGGTGAGAGATTATATCTTTTGCCGATGTGCGACCTAATGCTTCTCGTGTTTTAACTAGTTCTGATTTAAGTAATGCAAAATCTGCTTTTGATATCTTCTTAAGAGCTTCGTTTGTGGAAATATATGAGAATGGTTGCTTCAAGGAAATCTTTTTCCCAGCCTCAATAATTCAGAAACTTAAATAGCCTTTATAATTATTTAATGCTTGTCACCGATTGAATACACCATATAATTGTATAGAAAATTATTGGGTTAATAGAAAATGAAAGAAAAATCGAAATGGATCTCATTGATAATTTTAGCAGCGGGTAAATCAACTCGATTTGGAACCAATAAACTCCTTTTTGAACTTGGTGGTAAAACCTTTATTGAGCGCGTAGTCAGGCAGAGCCTAGAATCAAAAGCCCAAGAAGTAATTGTAGTAGTTGGATATGAAGCTAAAAAAATTAAGGAAATTTTAAAGAATCTTTCTTGTAAAATCGTATTAAATCCTTATTTTGATAAGGGCCAAAGCTCCTCTGTTATATTAGGAGTTAAATCCGTCAAAGAATATGCTAAAGCGGCTTTAATACTACCAGGAGATGTAGTATTAGTAAACGCTGGGCACATTAACAAAGTAATCGATAAATTCTATTCTACTGAGTCTGTAATAGTTGTGGCATCCCATAAGGGCAAAATGGGACATCCGATTTTAATTGATTCGGTACTATTCGATGAAGTGCTTAAGATAAGAGAGGTAACCTTTGGTCTAAAAGAAATCATAAACAAATATCGTAATCAGATAAAGATGGTTGAGGCTGGATCAAATGAAGTTCTCTTTGATGTGGATATCCAAGAGGACTTGAAGCTTCTAAAGCATTAGTGGCGTCCGCTAATAGCCTGCACATATCACGCTAGGATAGCATTACCCTGAATAATTTACTATTCGATTTTCATATACCCCTATGATTTTGTTTTTGTCTTCTTCGCCTCTATGGCACGCAATACCCTTTCGGGGGCGATTGGTAGCTTATCTATCCAAACACCAATTGCATCATGCACGGCATTAGCAATTGCTGGCGATGGCATATTCGCCGTCATCTCTCCCATGCCTTTTGCTCCGTATGGTCCTTCTTTGGACGGACATTCGTAGATTTCAACCATAATTTCAGGGATATCTGCCGTTGTGGGTATAACATAGTCTCCGAAATTATCGGGCTGCCAATCTAGAGCGGGATAATATGGAATATGTTGCTCCATCAATGCTGCCCCAAGCCCCATAACCGATCCCCCTTCTATCTGGCCTTCAACGAGCATCGGATTAATAGCCTTACCTACATCATATACGCAAGTTAATTTGAGGACGTTAACCACACCAGTTTCTGTGTCAACTTCTACCTCAGCTAGCACCGCTCCCCATGATAATGTGGCGAAGGGATCAATTTTTCCAGTTTCAGGATCCGGCGTAGAATGGGCCCTCATGAATTCTCCGCGCCCTACGAGAACCTTTCGCAAGCTGTAGATCGATTTGCTAGCAACAGTGGCGATGGCTACCGATTGTTTTGGATTTCCTTTAACGAAGATCTTTCCTTTCTCAGCCACCAAATTTTCTGGCGAAGTTTTTAAATCATTGGCTGCTACTTCAAAAAGGATCGAACGAACTTCACGTGTCGCGTTTACTACAGCATTACCTGTAACGTAAGTCACACGACTTGCAAAAGTACCTGAGCATAAAGGGCAGGTGTCGGTATCCTGGTTCAGCACGTTGATCTGCTCATAATCGATCCCTAACTCCTCGGCCACCATTTGTGCTAGAACGGTTTTGCATCCCTCACCAATATCCACCGATCCTATCATGAGATCTGCAGAACCATCGGGTTTTACTTTGACAATTGCCTGGCTCGCGTCACCACCACCGCTCATGCCAGATGGATAATATCCAATAGCGATTCCTACACCTTTTTTCTTCATCATATCCTCCTCCTTTCAGCTGAAGACATGACCTTAAGATTGGGCGGCAACTTTACGCCTGCTTTTTTTGCTAAGGTTTGCATAACCTCAATCATAGCTACGCTATCGAGTACTCTTTGAGTATGCGTTTTTTCTCCCTCACGGTAAGCATTGATAAATCGAATTTCCCAAGGATCGATACCCAACTCCGTTGCGATTTTATCCATCTGGACTTCAATTGCGAAAGTGGCTGGAGTAATCCCAAATCCACGCATGGAACTGGAGAGGGTTTTGTTAGTGAAAACGCAATAGCCTTCAACATATACATTTGGGATAAAGTAAGGGCCAGTAGCTAGGAACGAATGTTTGTCCACAACATAAAGGTTTAATCCAGTGTAAGCCCCAGCATCCCTTATGCTCTTCATCTGTCGCGCAATTATGCGCCCGTTCTTCTTAACACCATCCTTTATCTTGATATTCCACGCGCCTCTACAGGTAGAATATAGTAACTCTTCTTCACGCGTCCAACGCCACTTCACAGGTCGATGGGATTTCAAAGCCAGTAGGGCCGTAATATGGTCAGCGTGGATTTCATTCTTTGCACCGAATCCTCCGCCCACCGTTCCACCTACAAATCTCACCTTGTTCATAGGCATCTTCAAAATGCTGCAGATCATCCCCAAGTGGAAATAATGGGCTTGACTCGCGGTGTAAATTGTTATTTTTCCATTGGGTTCAGGCACTGTTAAGCTTACCTGTGTCTCCAATTGTGCGTGTTGGATCGAGGGGTGCCAATATTCTCCCTCAATTACCTCATCTGCTTCTTTAAATCCAGTTTCTATATCACCAGAGATAATTTTCCGACAAGGGGTATTGCCATACATAAATATATTACCATCGGGACGGACTTTCGGGGCATCAGGTTTCATTGCTTCAATCGGGTCGAGAACGCCTTCTTCCTCCCTAATATCCACCTCGATTCGTTCTATTGCATCTAGCGCAATATTCTCATCTGTAGCCGCTACGGCGACAATAGGTTCTCCTTTAAAACGGATAGAGTCTGTGACAAGTACGGGTTGGTCAGGCACCATACCAAACGCATTATTGGGCACATCATGGCCCGTAATAACTGCTTCAACGCCTTCCATCTTTTCTGCCGCACTCACGTCAATACTTTTGATTTTACCTTTGATCACCTGGCTACGATAAACTTTAACAAACAAAGTTCCCGGGATCGATATATCATCTACAAATCGCGTTCGCCCAGTAACATGTTCCAATCCATCGTACCGTTTCTCTCTTTTTCCTACAACATTCAATACCATCAGTTCAATTCTCCTTTTTGGCAGTCTTTAATCCTTTGGAAACAGCCATGACTGCATCGATGATCTTAACATAGCCGGTGCATCGGCAAAGGTTACCGGATAGGGCCTCTTGAATCTCTTCTTTTGTGGGTTTTGGATTTTTGTCAAGTAATACCTTTGCAGCCAGAATCATCCCTGGCGTACAAAAGCCACACTGGGCGCCATAGAATTCATGGAATGCCTTCTGAAGAGGGTGTAGTTCTCCTGGCTTAGCTATTCCTTCCACCGTAATCACTGATTTTCCCTGTGTAGTAAGCGCATTTGTGATACATGACTTGATCAGATGGCCGTCTAAAATAACAGAGCAAGAACCGCAGTCCCCTGTGTTACATCCGAATTTTGGACTTGTGATCATCAATTTGTCTCGCAACACTTCAAGCAGGGTGGTATCTGCATCGACCTCAACTTTATGAGTTTGTCCATTTACATTCAACTCGAGCACGTACATTGATAGTTTCTCCTTATTTCATTAATTCCTCCAGTAGATTCTTCACTATGGCCTCAGTCGCATGATGTCGATACCAAGCTGTCCCCCGCACATCATCAATAGGATTTGTTTCCTCTGCTGCTATCTTAGCAACATGTTCAATCAAGGAGGCGTCTAATTGCTTACCATTAATCAAAGCAGATGCTTTTTTTGCCAATATCGGTGTTGGAGCTACTGCACACAGAGCTAGCCGCCCATCAGTACACTTTCCACCTCCAAGCCTCATAGAGAACGCCCCAGCGATTACCGAAAGAGTTTCTGCTCTCCTGCGTCCTATCTTACGATATGCCCATTTTGTTCCAGCTTCAGGAAATGGAATGATTACTTCTTTCAAAAGTTCACCCGGTTCAAGCACTGTCTGACCAGGACCAGTAAAGAATTCCTCTACCGGGATCGTCCGCTCGCCATTCTTCGACGCTAGTTTCAAGGATGCTCTCAAGGCCAATAAGGGCGTAGAGGAGTCGGCTGCCGGTGATGCGTTGGATAGGTTCCCACCGATAGTCCCGGCATTTCGGATTGCAGGCCCACCGATAAGGCATGCTGCTTCTGTTAATAAAGGTATTTTCTTTTTGATTAACTCTGAGCTAACAATTTCTGCAAAAGGAGTCGTTGCACCAATGACGATGTTAGTTCCTTCTGATCTAATGTAATTTAAACCGCAATTGCCAATATATACGAGTGCTTTGGGATTTACGAGTTTGCGGTTGATCCTAACCATAACATCAGTTCCACCAGCCAGTATCTGTGCTTTTTTGCCATACTGTTCCAGTAGATCATAAGCCTCTTTTAGGTTGCGAGCATCGTGAAATAATAATTCGGTCATAATATATTCTTCTCTAATTTCTTTAAATCTCTTACCTAGCTTATTAGTCATAGCACGCGTGCACGAAACAATTAAAGAAAGCTTCTGGTTCTTATGGTATATGAAATTAATATAGAACACTGATTCTTTTAGAATCTTATGACGAGCCAATGCATTCAGTGGATATGAATGAAAGTAAAAGTCATCTTTTTTTCCAGTATGCGACAGATAACAGGTTTAGAGGAGACAGAAGTAGAACTGCCCGAGGGTGCAACAGTCGCTAACTTATTCAAGGAATTATCAAATCGTTTCGGAGAACCAATTGGGAAGTACTTTTACGATGAAGAAACTGGGGCACGTGCGCCAGCTTTCTTTTTCCTTCAAGATTATAAAAATCAATTATTTTCATTCAAAAAGAGTCTTGATACAAAACTTAAGGGAGGAGAAAAATTCGCCATAATGCCTCCTGCTGGAGGAGGATAAAAAAGTCCTATCAGAAATGGTGGCTCTTTATTTATTGTGAGCTAGTGTTTAAAATTTTATTACGCTAATTTATTTACTTAATATACGAGAAAACGGCTATATTATAGCAAATTTTACATAGCCATATATAGCGTCGTTTAATTCATATTAGATAGCTAATTTTGTGCCCGATTTTAGCTGCAAAAATGCGTCGAACCCCTACGGCTTTGCCACAAGTATTATCCGGAACCCTTTTTTCTTCGACTTTATATGTTAGGCACAAAAGTTTGGAGCTCCGGGCGGGCTTCTTACTAAAGGTATAAAAGCACTTCTTA
>CAYFUV010000147.1:0-5749 GCA_964346435.1 uncultured Candidatus Bathyarchaeia archaeon
TCCTTTCAAAGTCTGCATAATGAGACCAGGTACAAGATACGAATGGCCAGCTGATAAAGATAAACCTAGGATATACTATAGACAGCAAACAGAGGTAAGCAAAGGCTTCAGAAAAGAACGAGTGAATCTTCCATTTAGGATCTATCTTTAGTGGCAAACCCCCATCCTTTTTTTCCCTCAAGTTTATCTAACATACCTTCAGAAATTTTCAAGAAAATAAGCACGCTCTAATATTTTCTTATATATTTTCTAAATTTTTTCGCATTTTCCAATGGATTATACTTTCAAAAAGAGTAGGTCCTCTCTCAACGATCCTATAATTATGCTTCTTATAGAATCCGACCGCATTTTCCCTTGCATTCAAAATTATATATTCGGCGCCCTCAATTCTTGCCCTTTTTTCAAGTTCTTTTAGTACCAGACTTCCAATACCTTTCCCTTGGAATTCCTTCTCAATTGCCATATACCTTATCTGCGCCTCGATTTTGTTATTAAAGTGGACTCTGCCTACTCCTACAACTCTTCTTTCTATATAGGCCATGATATGAATGGCCCCTTCCTCGCTTCCGTCTTTCTCGCTCCCTCTTGGTTTACTCCAAGGCTCTCTTAAGATTCTCCACCTTAATTCGTAGTACTTATTGAATTCCTCATTAGTTCTTGGTGTACGGATTTTTACCTTCATACATAAGTATAATCCTATAATCGATTTTTTAATATTTTAGAACCCAAGCGCGGTAATTTTTTATAGACGGAAATCATCAAAATTGATTATATGTCGAAATGGAGGAAGGTCATCATTACCGATAATAATCCAAAAGTCGACATCATAGTTAATGATGTTATGTCCAAGCCAGTAATTACCGTGCACATTCATGAGACAATTGATAAAATTGCGACTCTAATGCGATCAAAGAAGATTGGAAGTGTTGTAGTATTGGATGAGGAATCGAATCCTATTGGTGTAATAACCGAAAGAGATATCGTATCAAGAATTGTTTCGGGAAATCTAAAACCTAGTGAAGTAAAGGCTGAAGAGATCATGAGCAAACCATTACGTACAATTGAACCAGACGCTACTATCATGGAAGCTGCAAAGACAATGCGAATCCATGGCATCAGAAGGTTAATAGTCTTTAATGGCTCAAGTGTTGTAGGAGTCATATCTAGCGATGATATCGCTCGAATTACGCCCGAACTGATCACGCTGATCTCAGAAAAATCTAGTATCGGACTTCCAAGTATTGCCCCGGAGAAGTCTGGGGTGGCTGGTCATTGTGAAAAATGCGGCAATTGGTTTGAAAATGTCAAAGAACAAGATGGATTATTTCTCTGCGAGGAATGTATAGAAGAGACTTAAGAGAGTACTAAAGAAGACATTAAAAATAAGTTCAGAGATTTGGATCCTTGAATCGACGATCTTCTAATACAAAAATTGCTTATGTTGGAATTTTCCTTTTAGGAATCGTAAGTTTGATGGGCGACATCGTTTATGAAGGTGGTCGTGGTCTCGCACCGGACTATTTAAGGTTTCTGGGCGCTTCAGCTGTTGTCGTTGGAATCGTAGGTGGGCTTGGAGAATTTTTAGGTTATGCCCTTAGGCTTGTGGGTGGATATCTTGCTGACACTACTCGCGCTTATTGGTTCTTTATATTCTTAGGGTATGGATTGATCTTATCATTACCCCTCTTGGGATTTGCACGGATATGGGAAATTGCAATAATCTTGATTCTACTTGAAAGATTCGGAAAAGCCCTCAGATCGCCTTCTAGAGATACGGTTTTATCTATTATAAGCAAAGGCATTGGAACCGGCAAAGCATTTGGCATTCATGAGCTTCTGGATCAGATGGGTGCAATTGCTGGACCACTTATTGTCGCAACTATGATGCTTTACAGCAACAACGATTATCAACAGACTTTCACCTTTCTCTTATTTCCTTTCATTATTCTTCTATTGGTGCTAGTTCATACGTATAGAAAAATTGGTACAAGGACGATCATCACATCAAAAATAAAGAGTAGAAGAGGTTTTGGTTTTGGCAAGCGCTTCTTCATCTATACCTTTGCAGTTATGCTAAACACAATTGGGCTCATTCCTGTTGCTCTTCTATTGTATAAAGCATCAACTATCCTACAACCAATGCAACAGCAATGGATGGTGCCTTTAATTTACTTACTGATTCAGGGAGTAGATGCATCCATCGCTTTATTATCTGGATATGCCTATGACAAGTTCGGAGTCAAAATATTGACTATACCGTTCATACTTTCAGTATTTCCGCCGTTATTTGCTCTGGTTGATACAGGATTATCAACATTGATAATGGCTTCTGTATTCTTTGGAATGGTATTGGGAATGCAAGAGTCAATTTATCGCGCTGCAGTTTCAGAATTTACCCCAATCTCTTCAAGAGGCGCAGCTTATGGAGTATTCAACACTGCTTATGGAGTTGGTTTCTTAATAAGCGGGGGCATTTATGGCGTATTGATGGATTTTAAAGCCCCATTTCTTATCATAATAGTTTTTGTAATTCTAACTCAATCCACAGCTACAGCCGCCTTATTACGGGCAGGCAATCGAGTTAATAGGCCTCGGGCTGTCAGATAGGACTTTGCCCATAAGTATTAAATAAGTTAATAAAAGAGTCCAATTTATGAAATTGAAAAAGAATCCATGGGCTGCGCTCTTTCCGTGTCCTGTTGTTCTTGTTACTTGCGTTGACTCAAATGGAATGCCTAATATAATTACTTTGGCTTGGAACGGAATAGCCTGCTCTGATCCTCCAACATTAAGTATAGCCATTCGCCCTCATAGATTCTCCTATAAACTTATTGAGGCCTCTGGTGAGTTTGTTGTGAATATTCCAACCGAGGAAATTCTTAGAGCTACTGATTTCTGCGGAATGATATCGGGAAAAAATGTGGATAAATTTTCTGAATCAGGACTTACGCCTGAATCCTCAGAAAAGGTCAAACCCCCGCTTATTAGAGAGTGTCCAGTAAATATCGAATGTGAAGTTAAGAATAAGATGCCGATAGGGGTTCATGACTTATTCCTCGGCCAAGTCGTTTGCGTTCATGTCGACCAAGAAATTCTAAATAAAGATGGAAAAATTGACTTTTCCAAAATATCTCCTATAGTTTACAACCAAGGTGAATATTGGAGCCTCCATAAGAAAAAAGGTTTATATGGTTTTTCAAAAAAAAATTGAGGTAAATTAAGACAATAAAACGTATTCATTAATGCTTGCTATCGATTACTTTCTCAATCTCCTTTGGACAGCTTCGCCCTCGAGATCCCTAATGGCGTCGGATGCAATCCAGCGGGCGGCTTTTGAATCAATTCGCTGAATCTCTTTGGCTGCATTTATAGCGGCCTTATTCAAGTTCAGGTTCCTTTTTCCAATATTTCTCAGCGCCCAGCTAACCGCTTTCTTTACAAAGTTACGATTATCTAAAGCTCCACCCTTTATCACCGGAATTAATTTGGTGAATCTATCATCTTCTGCATCCTTATCATGCCATGCGAGACAAGCAATTAGCGCAAAAGCAGTCCTCTTGACAAATTCCTCTTCCCTTTCAGCCCAGTCTAGGATCTTCTTCCAGACGAGGGCGCTCTTCTCAAAAAGATTCATGCACACTTGATCACATACGTCCCATGAGCTGATGTCCTTAACCCAATCCTCCATCTGCTCCTCTGTCAACTTTTCATGCTCATCGATCATCGCTGCCACGATACTTGCCTCAGGTATGCCCGTATTCCATAACTTAAGCGCAAGTTCATGATCCTTCCCAATTTCTTTCGCTATCTTTCGAATCTCAGGTATCGATACCCCTAATCTTTTTTCTGTGGTCATCCCGTATCGTGCCATCCCTTCCAATTTATCGGTTTTAGCCTTAGATTTTAGTCTCTTCAGGACCTCTGCCACAGATGCCACAATTGATCTCTCCTCATCTCTTCTGTTGATATTATGTTTTATATTGACAGCAAATTTTAAATTATCCAGAATTGATGTTCAATAAAAAAATGAATTAAAAGCGCTTTTGAGCGTTAGTAAATAAAACATATTAAAAAATTATATAGCTTAGGACATTACTGTAAAGATATTCTGACATAACTATGGGTTTATCAAATTGACAAGGGCTATCATCCTGATAATAACGATCTTGACATTACTTGCTAGTAGTTTTTGCCATATGGCTCAGGCTGAAAATGGACCCATACTTAATGTGAGAAGGGAGATCAAAGTAGGAGAATATGGGCTAGTGGGATTTGAAGATCTATTCACTGTTGATAATACTGATGGCGATAGCTCAATAAGGCAGATGACTTTTGGCATTCCTATAAACTTCATCCCAACTTTAGTGCATGTCGACGGCATGGATGAAATAGGTGGAAAGTTATCAATCGAATCCACAAATAATAAAACTTCGACAATAGAATGGTTTAAGGTTATTTTTAGTAAACCTGTCGAGCCAGGCTCAATTTATAGCTTTAACCTTAGAATGATTTTTTCCAAAGTTATTAGGCTGGAGTCAGACGTCTTTATTTTCAGCTCTCCTTTGCACCCTGTCCTTTCTATTAAGGCTGAAAGCTCAAATGCAACAATATTTCTGCCAAAAGGAGCTGAGCCGAAACTGCCCCAAAATTCAAGTTTAAGTCAAATTGAAATAGACGAAGCCACAGTATTAAATGAAGTCCTTAAGCCTTTAAATCCTTATTCGATTAGAGTCACTTCGTTCAATTACACGTCCGGGGAACAGAAAATATTAGAATGCAGATCTTTGGAAAAGAGGATAGCCTTCAAAACCAACGGAGAGATTTTAATCGTTGATAATTATGCCATCCAGAACCTAGGGAAAAGCATTATTACTCTTGAAATCGATACTCCTGACGATGCTGGGGACATCATGCTATACGACTTTGCAGGTCCGCTTTGGCCAGTTGCTCAATATGGGGTGTATTCGGTTCATGTTTCTCCAAGATACAACAGATTTGGAGTTGGAGAGATTTTCAACTTTAGATTAGAATATGTAATTGATCAAGAAAATTATATAAAGCAACTTGATTGGTGGGGAAGATACAGATTCTCTTTAGACATTAAGCCTAGCGAGGATTGGGTAATTGAGAATCTAAGTATCGTTCTTGATTTGCCTAAAGGAATGGTTATAGAAGATATCCGTACCAACGGAAATATATCGGACTATCCGTCGGAAACATCACAAGAAATTATCGTATACGATCTTAAGAATGTAAATTACTTTGATCCCGAATTGAAGATCGATTTTGATTATAAATACCTGGTATTCTGGGCAACTGTTAGGCCATTGGTTATTCTATTAATGATCGAGATAGTGGCAGCGACCCTATTAATCACATATAGTATGCGAAGACCTTTTAAACCTGTTATTAAAGTACCGGTAGAAAATATTCGTAAATTCGTGAATCTGCAGGATGAAAAAATTAATTTAAGATTAGAGCTGGAGAAACGAGACGAGGAATTCATGCAGGGAAGAATGTCAAAACATGAGTACCAAAGAAGGAAGAGATTCATAGAAATTCGATTGAGCGAATTGAATAGAACATTATCCCCAGTCAAGAATGAATTAAGATCCCGGCCCCGATATGCTGAAATAATTCGGAGAATTGAAAAAGCGGAAAGCGAAATAGACGCACTAAGGATAAGCAAATTTCAAATTAGGGGTCAATATAGATCTGGTAGAATAATCAAGGAGGCCTACGATTCATT
>CAYFUV010000148.1:0-2394 GCA_964346435.1 uncultured Candidatus Bathyarchaeia archaeon
ACAAACTACCGTTTGATAGACCGACATATTACCAAGAATCTAAGACAATACGCATACCAACAACCGCACAAGTAGATATGCTAATTGCTCACTCTGGAAGAATAATGTCTATCAAACTAACACTCAGCAAAGAAACGGGACTAAGACCCATAGAATTGTGTAGACTAAAAGTTAAGGATGTGGACCTAACACAACGAATCGTTTATCCAACAACCGCCAAACACGGTAGCGCAAGATCATTAAAAATAAGCCACAGCCTAACCGAAATGCTAAGAACCCACATAGACACTTACAAGCTAAACCCAACCGACAAGCTGTTTAAAGGAGACTCTGAAAACTACGGAAAACACTATAGACTACACCGAAACCAGCTAGCGGAAAGACTACACAAACCCGAACTCAAAACTATACGACTCTACGACTTTAGACACTACTACGCAACGCAGCTGTACGCAAAGACCAAAGACATTCTATTCGTCAAACAGCAAATGGGACACCGAAAGATAGAGACTACCCTAGTTTACACCCAACTACTAAACACAACCGAAGAAGAATACACTTCTAGAGTATCACGAACCATTGAAGAAGATACGAAACTCATAGACGCTGGATTTGAATACGTTACAGAGCGAGACGGACTAAAAATCTTCCGAAAACGTAAATAACCCCTCTTTTTTAATCTACGCGCTCCTCTAGCGCGCGCGTGTGGTCTCCGACGAAAAATATCCTGAGCGAGCTTTGAGGCTGCCAAGCAATTACAAACACTATTTTAAAGTCAAAAGGCACAGTTATAACATAATCCTAAATTCAAAAAGTATATTGTTTTTGTTAAAAGGTTGAGGAGTTTCAAATTGATAATCAAGAAAGCTCTTCCAACTGAATTTGATTGGGAGACTTGAATATCAGCAGAAGAATCGGAGTATAGTGCAAAAAGACTTCATAATGAAGCAGAAAAACATCCGATTGCAAATATTCATTTTTTAGATTCTGCAAAATATTCTAGGAAAGCTGCAGAATTTTACAAATTAGCAGAAAAAAGTAGCAAGGATTTTTTCATGAAATACATTGCAAAATCAAACTACCATACTTCTTTAGCTAACAACTTCAAGGCTCTGGCAGATTTTTTCTATTATTCTGGTAAGCCGGAAAGAGCCATAATATTTTATGAGAGAAATGTGAAACAACTAGCTTTATCAACTTTGGAAAATCCCTTCGAACTAGAAAAATACATGGAATTTATGATAGAGTATATTAGAAATACGTGGGAAATTTATAGCGTAATTTTTGACTGTAAAGGATCACTTGATAAACGCAATGATGATTGGATTGGGGCTCAAAAGAATTTTGAGGTAGCAAAAAGAAAAAATGAAGAACTAAAACAAATTACCACTGATTCTGTGCGACTAAGGAATATAGAAGCGACCTTTTATTCAATTGAAAGGGAAATACAAATCTGTCAGACCATGATCGCATTAGGAAACAATGATTTAGCTCAGGCGTTGAAACATGCAGATTCAGCAATAATGTCAGCTGAAAAGGCTCTTGAGAGACATCCAACGTGGATTTTCTATCAAAGAATTCTTATCCCAACAGTTTCGCTAAAGGCAAAAATAGAAAGTTACTTAGAATTGGCAAAAACACTAACGTTGGAAAGAAAATATGAAGCAACGATTGAAAAATTTCAAAGCTTTATCGATAATTTGCTTTCGTATAAATTTGAGCAAGAAGTGGAGAATTTTTTAAGGAAAAAACATAGTTATGTGTACTCATGGTGCAGATACAAACCACCCTATTTAGGAAAAGAACTTGACGTCTATGCATCAAAAGGGGATAAACATGTTACAATAACAATTTGTGAGTGTAAACTTAGATTGGGAGATCAACCCATAACTGAAGAGGAGATTCAATATTTTTCAAACAAAACTGCAACAGTACGCCAATATGAACAACAGAAAGCAAACAAAGAAGGAAAGCAAGTTAGGATATATTCATGGTTTATAACAAATGCGGACAAAGTTGAGGAAGAAGCCATAAAGCTAGCGAAGAAAAACAGAATTGAAATAAAAAGAGCTAGTATTCCAAAAAGGGACAACTTGTTAAGTAATACTTCTTGGACTGTTACTAAAGTTGAAAATTTGGTATAAGACTTGAAAATGTCCATCGAACAAAAGGGTTAGTGATGATGTAATTGTCATTAATTTGAAATAACAAATTAAGCTTGGTTCGGGCTGGGTGGGAGCAAGGCGAAGAGCGCGCACCTCTTCTTTTCTTGTATCAGCCAACTATTCTGAACCGTTGCTCAGGTCGCTTCGCTCCCTTCGCCCTAATCAAATGCATGCATGCAAATTCATTTTTTGTCTTCCGCTTCATCAAAAATCCAAGGCAATCCAGCCA
>CAYFUV010000149.1:0-7009 GCA_964346435.1 uncultured Candidatus Bathyarchaeia archaeon
GGGAAGGATTGGAAAATGACTTTTGGATTACCTCTTTCCATTTTAGACTATGATAAAATGTTCCCCCAGGAGAGGACCGCAAGAAGTCCTTCCACTCCTTATTATTCTTCAATTCCTCAACAAACATAATTCTCTCTCGGAGCACGCATGTTCGTGCAAGAAATCATTGATTTAAGAATTAATTACATACAAAATACAATGCTCTTAATATCCTTTAGGATATCTCAAATGATCCTAATCATCGCGTTTATGTAATTTCGTTTTCCTTCATGCTTTTGATACATGCAGCGTATGTTCTTTGGAAACGTATGCTCCCCAATTGCCTCCAAAATTTTATGGCCTCCCAACTACAATGGCGTGCGTGCTTTTGTGTCCATACCATGAGTCTTGTCAAGGCAGGCCGCAAAGTCTCCCATCGTCATAACCTTGATTTTTCCTTCATTCCTTTTCTCTTGTACATACTTAATAAAACGTTCAAAATCCCGCGATAGAGACTCATGTCCCAAGAGATCCCAAGGATGCATCCAAACATGGAATATCATATTAGATCTCACTGCCCTCCACAATCCGAGCTTAGCCCTCGGCAAAAGACTAAAAGGATACTTAGGGTCACAAAATTCCATAGAACTCGGTATTTCCCATATTCCGTTTTTCCATTCTGGCACTACTGGTGGAGCTATTATTTCATTAACGAATCCATCAACTTTATGCAGTGCAAGTGCTCGATGTTTACTATGTCTTAATGTCTCACCTCTATAAACAATGAACCCATACTTTCTAAGCACATCAGTATATCCTATCTCGTTTTGAGGAAAAACAAAGGATCTAAAGCTGATTCCAAACTGCTTCGCTATTTCTATTCCCGCTTTTATTTCTAAATCCGCCTCTTCCTTGCTAATTTGTGAGAAAATGACATGGGAAAATGAATGGTAAGCGATCTCATGACCCACAGTACTTGAGAGAATCTTCTCTAGAATATCCTTTCCAAAATATAGAGTATTGTTACAAGACTCTGTACTAATACCAAAGGAATTGGAATTGACAAATCTTGAATTACATCTGTGTAATAAGTCGCCCTGTTCATGGCGGAGATCCAGAAGCAAGCGCCCTACTACTGCCCATGTAGCAGGAACCCGATATTTCTCAAGAACACTTTTTAAAAAATCTATGTAATCTCTTAACTTTAATCCACCAACCCTTTTCAAGAGGTGTATTGAATTGTAAGACTTGGTATTTATTAATCCCCAAAGCAATTCAAGATCCAAGCTCAGAATAAAAATAGCTTTTCTTGTTGACATAGAACTCATCTTTGATCTCGTTCACTTTTTGCGCGCGCGCAGAAATATTTTTTGATACTTCAAGGTTTCAAATCTTAATGTCGCATGCACGCATGCATCGTATTTGATTATGTCCATATCCATGGAAATGACTCCTAATGAACCCGAGCCACCAAAATATCGCTCCAAGAAAAAACACAAATGACATTAGAAAGAACTGTTTTTTGTATTCAAGTTTGTAGGCTTGTATGGATTTCTTAAGACCAGCCGCAAAACTTACCAGAGGAGTCGTCATCCAAAGAGGGCGCATGTGTTTATGCTTATGGCGAAGAAAATGACGGCCAACACCATACCATTCCGCACGTTCTAGAAAATCTTTGAGAGTTTCTCTGGTATTGTGGTATATTCTCACATCATGGTTCTTGGCTATTGACCAACCAGCTGCTATAATTCTGGCGTAAACATCAACATCCTCACACGCCCCTTTAATTTCAATATCGTAGCCTCCTACATCTTCTAAAGCATCTTTGCGGAAGATAGGGCCAGTAGTTTGTTGATCAATGACGTATGGGATGTTTTGAATGTTTGCTATCCAACTTAATCCTTTCTTAAAAGCATAATAGCATGCGCCAACACCAGCTTTTGGATGGCCCTCCATAAAAGTAACTTGTTTCCTCACATAGTTTTTGGGTAACACGATATCTCCATCAACCCAAATGATATATTTTCCCTTTGCGTTGTCAACTACAATTTGTCTCGATTGGCCCAAGCCTTTGTTTGTGGTGAATACCTTTAAATTAATATTTTCCTTTAGAAAACCTTCAGTCAAAATCGACATTGTTTTGTCTTGGCTCATACCATCTACAACAATAATTTCCATAAGCTGGCGAGGAAAATCTTGATTAATAATGCTTTCTATGGTTTCCTTCAATGTCTTTTCAACGTTCTTGACAACCAAGCCTAAAGTAGCTTCAATCAAATTTCTCCACTTGCCAGTATTCCGCTTTTTCCTTTTTTCGATTGTCCTCGTTTATCTATTGTGTGGTCCCTTGTTCTGTGGTATTACGATACATAAATGGGCTGGTGAGTATAAACGATTCTCCATTTGAGTATATCATACTTGAGTTAAGAGTGACTTCGACGATAAAATCTCTCGTCCCTACTTCTGGTCTCACACGCAGCCATCCACTTTTTCCAGGAAGATGTGTGAGAAAGTAGTCAAACTCCTTTTTAGGCATGCCACCGTCAAATGGATAATAATTTGACGAATGATGCTGGGAAAAATCGTAATCAGTTAACCCTAGGATTTGATTGTACGTTGTGGGGTCACATGCAATTATACCATTACTTATATGCTTTTCAGCATGGGCAATCATATATCTCTGATACACTGAGTTTACATTATCAACATATATTATATACTCATCAGAAGGCAAGCCAGGCCTGATAGAACTTGCTATTGGTAAAAGTGGTTGGTATCTATATAGTTCTACAGTAGCTAGAACCACAAGAAAAGATAGAGCAAGGGAATTCAGCTTTTTGCCACCTGCTTTTTTATGAATGTGGGATAGTAATAAACCAATGAATATTGGTGCAAAAATCATTGAATGTTCAAAAATTCTGTTAAACTCTAATATACCTGCCTTCGCGGTTGGTAGTATTAGTTGAAAAATAAAAAATGACCATGTTGACAGCAAATAGAGAGTTATGAAAATCAACGGCTTTGATGAATAATGCCTCTTAATCGTGACTATAATACCTACTAGAGTTAAGAGCATGATAAATAAATCAGCACCATAGTAAACAATAATAATTCTTAGTTGATTCTCTAGGCTTAATCCAAAGAGGGCGGGGTTGATATCGGTGTATGTACGAGTAGATGTTGCTGAAATTCCAGCTATTGAGGTTATCCACTGATTAAATATCTGTACACCAGCGCCAAATACATTTTTTGCGACATATGCAAACCAAAAAATAAAAATAATAATCACAATTAGTAAATGTTGAATACCAAAAGATTCAAATATAGCATAATTATTTCTCACATATTTGGTTTTATACAATACATATGTTGTTAGAAGCCCAATTATTAAAATAACCGGTGAGTAGGAATGCGTGAACACCAATGCAAAAATGTAAATCAATACGACAATCAAACGATTGCGTTTAGTAGCCTGTAGAAAATGAATGAACCAGACAAAAAGCATTACTGTAAATAAGGCGCCGAAAAGCGTTCCGGTTATGTTGTATGAGAGTGTTGATTTGATGGGTATGGATGATATAAGTAACGCATATTTTTGGCTTTTATGGTCTTCGGGTGCAGCATTTTTCATTATGAGGTATACAATAAGTGGATACGGAAGCCAAGATAATATTGGCAGGTATTTGAATGTAACAAGTGGCGGAAAAGCTGTTATATGAGTAAAGATGGAAAACAATATGTGCATTAATGGTGTATGCAGATAGAGCATACTATTATAAAGAGGGGTATTAGGTACAAAACCTTCATAAAATATGGTTTGATATAGTCTGTAGTGAATATTTTGGTCGTATGCTACTCCTTGAAACCACACGTATTTCAGGTTAGGGATTATTAAGAAAACACATCTAACGATTACCGCAAAAATCAGTATCCATGATATTCTATCTTCAACAAAAGAATATGCTACATAAGTTGCGATGAATATTATGAAAGGAATTTCCAATCCTTCAAGGATCCAACTGTCTTGATAGTCCCTAGCAACTGCCATTGTAGCGCCCAAAAGCGCTATTATCTCTATCACTAAAACAATTCTTAATAGTGTAGAGATTTGCATTCAACCAACTTCCTTATGGCTGTTGTCCTTCTAAATCCTTCATCGAGTTAGTTAGAGCGCGCGGTAGTTTTGAAGAAGAAATTAGAATCCGATGCATTATCTGAGAAACTTGACAGATGAACAACAGTTAAGTTGAGGAGTGTATTCTCACAAAGGGAGGCTGAAGAGAAATAAGAGGCCAGAGAGAGGTTGACTACGAGCTCGAAGCTGCATGCATGCGTTTTTAATGTGTAGACGGTTTTTGATAGGATCATGACAATAATTCAGCTGAGGTTGACTATTCTGTCTTAGTGATTTCCTGCTTCTTTTTCTCCTAAAACCATATATCTTGAGGGAGAAAAAAACAGCTTGAAGATCCTATCCAATATATCGTAAGTTTTTTCGAAGAGTATGATTTCCGCAGGAACATAACCAATTGGTCCTAAACTATAATTGATCAGGCCAACCTGCAACAGAATCTTTCGGAATGTTTCCTTGTCACATTCGATGATTCTATTGTTTCGTACTAGTCGCCTATTATGAAAATCTGCAACAAATCTCCCAGACGACTTCAAACAGCGGAGTATTTCGGTCAATAATCTGAGTTCATGAGACAACCCTCTTTCGAGGGTATCTATACAGATCATGGCGTCAAAAACATTTGAAGCAAAAGGTAATTGTAAGTAATCAGCTCTAACAAAAAGTATGTTCTTCAATTTTCTTTTCTCTGCCTGGTTTAAAGCACAATTAACAGCATCTACATCAAGGTCGCAGTGTAAGACCAACTTAGCTTCTTTTGCAAATTTCAAGGAGTAGCTTCCTGCTCCCCCTGAAACATCACAGATCAATCCTTGGATATGCGCATCAAGGTACCTACGGGCTACTTCTCTTTCTTTTTTGACGAAAGTTCTCAAACCCGGTGAAAGAGCAGGCAAGTAACCCCATCCAATGCCGGAAGGATTAGATCTGAATCTCTTCCCGAGAGACAATATGTACGTGGACCAGTAACTCTCTTCGATAGCGTTATTTAGTCTCAAGGGATATGGCTTGCTGGGTAACAATTCTACCAAATTGGCAGAGAATACAGGAAAAACTCGTCCGCATTTTGAGCAATGAAGAGATCTTCGCTCATAAGATAGTTTTCCTTTATCATCAGGACATGCAAAGATTTTATAGAATCTCCGTAGCAGTTCCATTACAAATCAACTTGCAGATGCATGCTTTTAGAGGGCGTAGGTTCATACGAGCGCTAACTTAGCCTTTGACCCGAAGTTATGTGCGCGCTTGTACAAGCTTCTCCATTGTACAACCCGTCCTTGAATAACCCTACATAATTTCCTTACACTGACAAAGTTATTACTCATTTCCCAAGTCCAATGTAACGTTAAGGGAACAAACAGAAACTCTTTGATTTTTTTGACATTTTCTACGAACCTAAGTATCTCTTCTGCTCTTCCATAAGCAGGATAATAAGATGGAACATACAAAGTACCATTCAAAAAACATGGAGATAGTCTTAAGTCAACATAAAGGACCGACTCAGGCCCACCACAAACTACCTTAAAATATTTCCTCAGAGATTCCATAGAATAAAGATCAAAACTGTTAAATGGCGGAATAAAGAGCTCTGTTTCAAAACCCTCAATTTGAAGTTTCTCTAATCCTTTTTGTAGTCTTTTTTCAAGGTTTTTATGATTTAAACCAACTATCTCAGTTTTTCTAATAGTGTTTTTTGTCTGATGAGTTATCCCGTGCATTGCAATCTCAACGGTGGAACTTGACAATTGCTTAAGTATTTCAACATCCTTCTCCCCAATTGTTCCATAATTCCAAGATCGAGGAACGAACAGCGACTTGCTAGGATACGTTTTGCTAGGACACGGGATTACACCAAGAAGGTAAGGTACATTTTTTCTAGAAAGGATTTTATGGAACTCTAGAAATTTTTTAGAACCTATATCCCGCCTAGGAAACTCATCGACCCTAACAAGAAATACTGGTTCTCCTTCCCTATCAAGATCAAACTCTTTTTTTATTAACGAACGTATCTCAACGATTCGAGTTAAAACTCTACTATGATAATCAATTCCCTTTTTCAAGAAAGAAGACATTATGTGCTTAAGAATGCTGGCACGGCGCAGATCCAGCATTCCTTTGTATCGATACGAAACATTACACAAATCATTCGGGGAAATCAGATCTCCGAGTAGTATTTTTAACGTCATAGAAGTATCAGTATCTGTTGATCTCATGCAAAAAAATAACTCCTAGGTGAACAACGTTTATTAAATATTAAGGTATCATATTAGTTGTACGCTTTGCCGGTGGGGTCAAAATGAAGTTTCGAACGCGCGCGCGCGCTATTATCTCTACCACCAAAACAACTCTTAATAATTTAGAGATTTCCATTCAACACCCCTTATGGCGATTGTACGCGGGCAAAAGGAAAGGTCACATAATCTTGAGGCGTAATATTTATTAAATCTCAAGACATAACATAATTCACAGGTGGTTGAAATGAAATGGTGGATTTCCTTGTTTTTTGCAACTATTCTTTTGTTTCTTGTTGTTTCGCCATCTGCAGGCTCGCTGCAGGAAACACGCCTCGTTTCAACTTCTGGACGGGTTGTCTATACATCTGTATATCGTGGCCCACGCTTACTCTCAGCATATCTAAGTGCTTCTGATGCTTCTAGGCTGCATATTGGCAAGATTTATCCCGGCTCCAGTTCTGTCCTCGCTTTTGTCGAGGGCAAAATGGGTACCATAGATGCTAAAAGGCAAATACTTGAAAATGTGGTTAATCGGATGCACGTTGACGCCATAATGATACAATGGAGAAGACAACCATCTGATTATGATTCTAGAGACCAGCTTGAAAGCCCTCTGAATAGCGGTAAATTAAATCCATCGTACGTCAAGCATTTGGATGAGTGG
>CAYFUV010000150.1:0-4772 GCA_964346435.1 uncultured Candidatus Bathyarchaeia archaeon
GCTAGTTGATAGGGCTATCTACAAGCGACCGCATGCTTGAGCATTCTTCGTCGTTGTTGTCATCGTCGACTATTGCTACTGCCGTTGCCGTAGCTGCAGCTTGTCCTTTTATTCTTCTAAACCTTCATGTCATGTAAGAGCAAACCAGTACAAGATAATATTTTCAGAAAGTATGATAGGACTAACACCTTTTAATCCTGATATTATTCCGCAGGAGCTATTCTAAATATCTTACCACTTGTGCCATGTGTCAATATGTATAGATAACCATCAGGTCCAACCTCAATATCTGTAATGGCTCTAAATCCTGTACCAAATATTACACTATCCAGTTCATCCACAGTATCTGCGACTTTGTCCTCAAGCGGTGCTTCAAGTAGTAGACCTGTTCTATCTTGGTTTAGATCAAAATGATATAACCTGCCATTGTTTATATCTGCTACAAACATATCATTTGCATACTCCTCCCCTAGCGCTGTGGAATTTAGGAATTTGATAGCCGTCACACCTACTGGGTCTTGCCATACAAATTCGGGGTCTCTGTACACACCTGTTCCGCCAAAGTCCACTAGATCTTCATCTGGGTCAGCCCCCTCGTTCTCTGGTGCTGAAGCAAGCCCTTGTATAGCGGCCCAACCACTGTTAAATCCCGGCAGTACGAGGTTAATCTCATCGCCATAGTCGGGCCCGTTTTCTGTATCCCATATGTAGCCTGTAACGGGGTCAAAGGCCATGCCAAAGCCGCTTCGTAAACCATAGGAATAATAGTAGGGTAACATCCCGATGTTTTCTCCTTCTTCCTCATCATTCTCCTCCTCATCATTTGCTTGCTCAACAAGCACAGGATTTGGCAATGGATTGCCCTCAACGTCAATTGCTATTATGCCCCCTGTTCCATCCGGTGGTGGACCATCATCATAATTGAGAGCCTGGGTCCTGTGGTGGTCCAGATCACCAATCATAAGATATATCGTGATATCACCTTGATTTTGACTAACTAACAGCGGACCTCCATTGTAACGAGGACCTGGCCTTGCTGGAAGGTCTAACAAAAGCTTGGGGTTTACGAGCTTAGCTGAGCCGGAGTCGGGATCCTCCACCAGCTCATATCTATAGAGTCGGTTGCCAGCTGGCACTACTCCTTGGGAGTCACTGCCAGTCTGTCCATCTCCAGACTCAGTGAAGTAAAGAAAGACGTAACTGGTACTTTCATTTCGCTTAGCAACAGCCATGCCCAGAAGTCCTCTTTCGTTAGTTCCATTATCATTTGCAACAGGAACTTCAATTAGTGGTTCTTCTTGAACTTCTCCGTCAATTATCCTCCGTACTGTGCCATTATCCTTCTCGAGCACCAGAATATCATTAGGAGCCAGAAAGGTCATAGCAGTTGGCCTATTCAACCCTGTAACAACGGTTTCGATTGTAAGATTTGGGTCGTTTATCGCAGGTGGAAGATCATCCTCTGGGATTCGTGGACGAACTCGACCTTCAGTCTGACCAGCAGTAGTCTGACCCGCAGCAGTTAGAGTTAGAGATAAATTTAACAATGAAGTAATAAGTAAAAATAGCACTCCACATGAGAGAAGGGTTATTATTGTTGGTGACATGCGGATTACGATTCTAACTAACGACCCTCACAATCTAGTTTGCTAAATACTTAGTAGGTATGCAGGTCTATAACAATGATCTATTCTTAAAATTATAACTTTTTTATGAGAAACCCAAATGGTCCAGTTATTTCCGGCATTAATTTAAATATATAGTAGCTACGACACTTGAAATTGATTGAAATTTATCAAGTTCTGATGACCTGTTGTTAATGCTGATTTTCTTGCTTTGCTATAACACTCATATCGTTTGTCTCGATAGCCAAAGCGATTTTACTTCCTCTCCATGAGGAAAGATTATTCATCGTAATGGGGTTTGTACGAATTTATATATGGAACAGCGTCACGAGATTATTTCACTAGACAAAATCGGCCTAAAGTTTTCAGATTATTAAGTACCATGTTCTCCTCTATAATATATAATAATCAGAAATTCGCTACAAGTTAAGCATTGGAAAGAAAGCGAACGACAACAATACTTTTTTTGCTGCTATAGCGTTTTTTGCTGCTATAGCGGTTAGTCTAGGCCCATTCCAAGTTTTGCCAGACTCCTCTCCTCCAACCATCTCTGACGCTAACTTGAGAATTGAAAAGGTGATTACAGGTCTTGAGTCCCCTACAAGTATGGCATTTTTGGATAGTGATGACATCATTATAACACAAAAGTATAATGGTATAGTACGTCTGGTATCAAACGGTGTCCTCCAACCGCAGCCAATTCTTCAAGTACCAGTTTTAAACAATAGCGAACGAGGGTTGCTTGGAGTTGCTATCGCAAACACAACTAGCGACACCAGTATGAAGACTGTATTTCTATATTACACTGAGCCTGTTGGAGGTGAAGCAAGAAACAGGATCTACAGGTATGAATGGGATGGAATGAACAACTTGACTGGCGGAAGCCTTATTCTCGATCTGCCAGGCGAACCTGGTCCAAACCACGATGGAGGCAAAATAAAAATTGGACCTGATGGCATGCTGTATGCAGTAATAGGTGACCAAAACAGGAAGGGGATGCTCCAAAATGTGAGAGATGGTCCGCCGCCTGATGATACTTCAGTCATTTTTCGTATAAAGCCAGATGGGTCTGCGGTAGAAGACAATCCTTTTTTCAACAGCACTGACGAAAGGATACAAAGGTTCTACGCCTACGGTATTCGAAACTGCTTTGGCCTTGACTTTGATCCCCTGACTGGGATCCTTTGGGAAGCAGAAAATGGCCCGAGCATATATGACGAAATAAACGTTGTCTTACCAGGCTTTAACAGTGGCTGGAGGAAGGTGATGGGGCCCATAGAAAGAGGAGGGATATCTGAAGGAACGTCTATTTCTGATCTTGTGAACTTTCCAGGATCGCACTATGCAGACCCTGTTTTCAGCTTTCGACAATCCGATGGCATCACCGATATTGAATTCTTCAATTCTACAAGGCTAGGTGATAGGTATGCAAACAACATATTTGTAGGCAACTACAACCACGGCAATTTATACTACTTTAAGGTCAACAACAATAGGACAGGGCTTGATTTTATTGGAATAGAAGACTTGGAAGACTTGGTGGCTGACAATACGGAGGAGGTGAATGCAGTAACATTTGGCACAGGATTCCATCGCGGAATTACTGATATTGAAACAGGCCCTGACGGCTACCTATACATTCTAACATTCTCAGGGGATTTGTACCGCATCGTGCCAGGAGCACTATCAGGCATTTGAAGATAGTAGAAGTACAGGGTATCAATATTAGGTATCGGTACAGAATTATCCTAACTGGACTGAATTTAATTTTTGTTCAAGAAAATATTATATGATTGGCATCATGGCCTGCATTGAAAATGAATAGCCTACACGGCGGCCACATCAAGACGCTGTATACGTTCATTGATTAATTCGAATCGCCACACAGTTAACATGTCCCACTGATCCGATTCAAATCGTCCAGTTAATTCTAGTCCATCTCGGTCTTCTGACTCTACATATAGACGACCATGTGCGCGGAAGATCTCCCGGTCAACCCATTCGGTAAGTGGCTCTGGGTTGCCATCATCAGTTAGCTTTGCTGATGGCGCAAACAAGTCGAAGAATGCTTTACGGTCGCCATTATGCATGGCAGTAACCATTGCACGTACGACTGGGTTTGTCAATTCTTCAGTCTTCATCCGTACAATTTTGCCTCTCCATTCGGGGGATATGATAATCTGTGCCCACTACCTTATTCATGGCTGCTCACATCCTTGACACTATCCCCTACTGGTAGTGTCATTGTAATTATCTCTTTCATATGCTAATCTAATGTATAGCTTTGACGGAAAATGCTATATGTTGTAGTTTTTCTCTCGAAACCCTCTGGGCCCGCTCGAGAAAAAACTTTTTAGCTAGCCAGACACATTTCGCTCACAATTTGATGTCTTCATAGAAGAAGGGTCCAGTTTAGGTTATGGCGTATATAGAGAGCACTTACCCGCAAATATCTTTAGACCCTGGGAAACAATAGTGCTTTATGTAGAGCCAGTAGAATTTGGTCATCAACCCATAATAGATCATCCTGTTGGAAGCGCAGGGAGCAACATTACCATGTTATATCTGTTGAACATGACTGCAGATTACATTATATCTGATTCCACCGGGTTTGAAGTACAAAGAGTTGAAGATGAGCCAGTTGGCGAATTTATATCTCATAGGCAAAATCTGGAGATGTTTTTGACGTTGACACTTTCACAGGAGCAGCCATTTCCTATTGGTGATTACGTACTAACATATGTAGTGCATGACCAAGTAACAGGACAAAGCTTTCAGCTAGATAAAAGAATAACAATAGATGATGATGTGCCTGTTAATAGTAGCGCTAGGCCACCAGCAGAAGAAGATGATAATTCTTTGCAGCCGGTTACCCCTCAACAGCCGCAGCAAGGACAACCTCCTCATCTGGAAACCCAGCAATAGTAAGTACAACAACTCCAAAGATTAGTAGAAGAACAATCATCAACAGCAAAAGAAAAGCAACCTCTGGCAGTCGCTGAAGACCGTCCAAGCTATTCAACAGGTGATATAATCACAATAACTCGCACTGTTGCAGAGAGGGAGCCTGGTTAAAATGTGTTTATAGATGTAACAGATCCTAAGGGCAATCAATATTGACTAGAATCTGGTACCATGACTGCTGAT
>CAYFUV010000151.1:0-12790 GCA_964346435.1 uncultured Candidatus Bathyarchaeia archaeon
AACAACATGCTATTTTACCGGAGAAGTCAGGTTTAGGAGAGTCTAAAGGAGTCGTAATTGTTGTCCCTGTGCCCGTACCAATATTAACCTGTCCCATATCGATTACTCCAGTCCCCAAAGCCTCACAAGGCCTATCACCGCCTCCAGCTACAATAGGAGTGCCCACTTTAAGTCCAGTTTCCTTCGCAACAAATTGCGTAACTTCTCCAACGACTTCTTCAGATTCTCTTGCAATTGGAAGAAGGTTCTCATCAATTCTTAAACGACTACAAATTTCACTAGACCACGTTTTCTTAATTATGTCAAACAGCATAGTCCTGGAGGCCATTGAGAAATCTATAACCATTTCTCCAGTCAATCGAAAAATGATATAATCTTTAGGAGATAGGAGGATTTTAGTCTCCTTAATTATATTAGATCGATTTTCCATTAGCCAAAGAATTTTTGATGCAGAATATATATATCCTATTGGAACGCCTGTTAATTTTATTACCTCTTCCTCTGAAAATAATTTCCTAATCTTTTTCACTTGTGGAAATGTTCTTCTGTCAAGCCAAATTATAGCGTTTTCAAGTGCATTACCTTTCGAGCTAACAGGAACCACCGCTTCCCTTTGAGAATCAATTCCTATCCCAGTTATCTCATAATTTGAGATTTTGCCTTTTTTTAAAATATCATTGATGCCCAAGACTACAGCGTTCCACCAGGAGTCAGGATCTTGCTCAGCCCAAGTTGGTTTTGGTTTTAGAACCTCATATTCTACAATACTCTCAGCGATAACAGAACCTGTCAAATTAAACAATATTATTTTACAAGCTTGAGTACCTACATCGATGCCCAATAAAAAATTCATTTTCTGACGTCAGTCTTAATATTTAATTATCCTTAAATAAGATTTTAAGAACTTGAGCGCAAGACAAAAGGAGATTTAGATGGCCGGAAGAAATATTCCGTTGATAGGAATCGCGATGGGTGATGCGTGTGGTATAGGACCAGAAATAGTAGTCAAAGCTCTTTCTAAAAAAGAAGTGTATGATATTTGTCGACCTCTTGTAGTTGGGAATTCCAAAGTTATGCAACATACGATTAACGCGATAGGGGCAGATTTAGAAATAAAAGAAGTGAACGATATTTCTGAAACAAAGTTTCAATATGGTAGTATAAAAATTCTGAATATCGATAACATATCGTTGGAAGATATAACTCACGATATACCTAATGAGATATCTGGAAAATCACAAATGGAATACCTTCAGAGAGCCGTAAATCTGGCCCTAGAAAGCAAAATCGATGCGGTTTTAACGGCCCCGATGAGTAAATACGCATATCGAAAAGCAGGATTTGAATTCCCTGGATTGGCTGAAGTTTTTGGATATCTAACAAGTTCAGAGTTTGTTACATCAATGTTTCTAACAAGTAAGTTAAGAGTTGTCCACGTGACATCGCACTTACCTCTAATCGAGGCCTGTAGAAGCATAAAGAAATCCGTAGTCTCAAAGACTATTGGATTGGCCAACGAGGGAATGAAGTTGCTTGGATACAAAAATCCTGGAATTGCTGTAGCCGGTTTGAATCCTCATGCTGGTGAATTCGGGATTTTTGGCAAGGAAGAGATTGAAGAGATAAAACCAGCTATAGAAGAGACAAGGAAACGAGGGATTAATGTTTCAGGCCCATACTCTCCTGACACTATCTGTTTGAGAGCCATTAAAGGTGAATTTGATTGCGTTGTTGCTATGTATCACGATCAAGGCCACATTCCCATAAAGGTAACAGAATTTGGAAAAGGAACAAATCTCTTCCTTGGCACGCCGATAATAGCTGCGACTGTGGATCACGGAACTGCTTATGAGATTGTAGGAAAGGGAGTAGCTAACTGCGAAAGCCTTTTTGAGAGCATTAAGCGTATTGTGAATATTTCGGGCAAGATTATTAAAAAATAAGGATTCACAGGATGCTAAAAAATCTAGATTCTATTTAGCGAGAATGGGTCATCGGTTTTAGTTTCTTATGTTTAGGACTATTAAGAGCATAATACATACTAATTGGAGGTTGCAAAAAAAATGCACATTCCACCAAAGGAACTATTTAATCAGATCATGAATAAAAAACCCCATACTCGTCCACTTTTAGATCTCGGAGGACAGGCTTGGTCAATAATGGATGGCGAACCTTTTGGGTATAAAGCATTATGCAATTACTTAGGAATCAGGAATATTCGAATCACTAGGCGTCATGGTTCGAACGTTGTCTATCCGATAGACGAGAGGGTATATCAAAAATTACACATCGATTTCAGACATCTTAGAATGAGGGAGCCGAAAGATAGTATCTCCGATAACTTAGTTTTTGATGGATGGGGCGCTAAAAGAAAAAGATCCAAGGATAACTGGTATCCCGTTGATCCACCTTTAAAAGATATCACTTCTGAAAAAGAGATTGAGGAATACAATGGTTGGCCCAATCCAGAAGATCCTATCTATATTGAAGGGATACATAAAATAGCAAAGGAAGTCTACGAAGACACTGACTATATCTTATGTCTTGATCCAGCTGAAGCAAGAGAAATGTTTTCCAGGTATGCCAAACTACGAGGATTTGAAAACTTATTCATCGATATGAAGAGAAATCCTGAGCTTTTTAACGCTTTATCAGAAAAAATTCTTGAAATCAACACAGACCTCATGACAGTCTTTCTAAATGAAGTAGGAGATTATGCTAGTGTTATCTCCTTTGGCGATGACTTTGGCGCGCAGAGAGGCCCATTTCTTTCTCCATCGGATTTTAGAAATTTCTGCAAACCATATATAAGTCATTATTTCAAAGTCATCAAGAAATTGGCGCCTAAAATAAAAATAATTTTTCATTCTGATGGCGCCATTTTTCCTTTGATAGGAGAAATTATCGATACGGGCGCAGACATTTTAAATCCTCTTCAGCCTGATGCTTCTGGCATGGAGCCTGAAAATTTAGTAAAAGAGTTTGGTGGCAAAGTATGTTTTCATGGGGGCATCGATGTGACACACCTTCTTCCACGTGGGAGTGTGGAGGAAATTGAATCCGCGGTATTATCTAGAATCGGTATACTAAAAGATAGTGGGTATATTTTAGCTCCTTCGCAGGCGGTAGGTGCCGATATACCGCCAAAAAATATCCAAACTATGTATAATACAGGATATAATTATGGAAATCTATAGCACATCCTAATCATAACTTTTTTCAGGAATAAAGAAGCTTAATGATTTAGGGTACCACATTTGAAAAATTTGATAAAATCAATGCAAGAAATGAGGATTGAGGAGAAAAAAGAAAGGTCAATTAAAGTTGCCTGCGATATTCTAAGGGCGCTACTCGTTTTGGGAGGTGCAGGTTGGAAAGAAGAATTGCTAGAAAGTTTAGCTGCTATTGCTGCCTTAGAAAAAGATCCGGGATCCCTAGCATCACAAAGTGAAGTGAAGAACTCACTAAAAATACTTTTGGATAGAGATTTGGTAGATTGCAGGAGAGGGAAGAGGTCTGATCCTTCTGGCACATCCATTATGGAAGATGAATTATGTTCTCTAAAAGATTATACCACTACTTTACAAGTTTTTGGAACCGATAAGCCTGTATTGATCTTAAGAGGAGCACAGTAAACGCGCCATTTGATTTTATATTTTTTTCATTGGAGCTCGCGTCACAGGATTTTGAGCGCACAATACTGAATTAAGGTTTTAAAACATTAGTATTGATCATACTGTGTAAGACTATGCTGAACTTAATTGGTGCAATAGTTGCATTTATTGTTATTATTTTTTTAATACGTAGGAAAGTTAACTTTGCCTTTTCCATAATCCTTGGATCTTTGATTTTAGGAGTCTTTTCGCTTAACGTGATAGATCTAATCGATATTCCAAAAACCATAGTTGCAGCGTCATTCTACTCCTTTGAGAAAAATCGATTTGAAACGACTACTATTGAGCTAGCTATATTGATGACTTTGATCTATATATTGGCAAAATCCATGCAAGAAACGGATGCTATAAAGGAATTGATCGATAGTCTTAAAACTTTTTTCGCAAAAGGAGGTTTATTGGGAGTAATTCCTGCGATATATGGATTAATGTCTACTGTAGGTGGCGCATTATTCTCAGCGCCAATGGTTGATGAGGAGGGGGATAAATATCATTTGAGCATAAATCAAAAAAATTATTTGAACATATGGTTTAGGCACATTTCGTTTCCCATATACCCAGTCCTCCCAGCAATGATCCTCATCTGCAGTAGTGAATTTGCCAACATCAATATATACGATCTAATGTTCATTAACCTACCAGCATTCATAACATCTATTGTCATCGGAATCCTATTTCTGAAATACTTCGTAAATAAGGGTTCGTATAATATCACTAGGAAAGTGGGTCGTAAAAAAGGAGGATTGATCTTTCTACTTCCTCCGACGATCCCTTTATTTTTCTACGCATTTCTACAATTTTTTGGATATCCTCAGATCAGATCTTTCCTCATTGGTGCAATAGCTAGCATCATAACTCTATACTTCCTAAGGGAAAAAAATTTGAAGGGGTCTCTTAGCATAATCAAGAGATCTTTGTCATGGAAATTTGCTGCAGCGATCTTTGGAATAATGATCTTCAGAAAGATGGTCGAGGTATCTAGAGTGAATACTATAATTGCAGAAATCATAAGTCGCCTATCTCTCCCAGGAATCATCGTGATCATCATCATTCCCCTACTTTTAGGAGTGCTAATGGGAAATAATCTAGGAGCGATTGCCTTATCTTATCCAATAGTAGAACCACTCTTAGAATCTATACCAATTAATATCCTTAACCTAACGAGTATAATCTACATTAGCACATTTGTAGGATACATTATTTCACCCATCCACTTATGTAATGTGTTAAGTAGCGAATATTTGAAAACGGATACCGCTGGAATGTATGGGATTTTAATTCCCTCAGCTTTCCTAGTGTTAATCATTAACTCCGCTATTTTAATCATGTAAGAAGAGCACTTACGCTGTTTGATTCTAGATTTTTTATTTTCCACTGGAAACACACATAAATAATCCGTGTGCCGCAAAATTGGAGTGCGCGCCTGCAATTAATCCATACATATCAATTCGTATTTTTGAGTGCCTAAACCCAGTTTTTCTCCCATCTCCAGCTGTGTTCTCCATCCTCTAGTCCTATCATCTGTTTTGAAGATCTCATAAGGAGGCCAATCGGATAATTTTGAGAATTTATCCTCATCAGGCTTCATGGCGTTTACTTCTTCTGCCGCTGAAGCTTGAATGCCAGGAGTTTTTATTATAGCATCAGAGGTTGCTCTATCTATAGCTATTGGATCTTTTGATGCAAATACACCAATATCTGGAACCATGGGAACATCGCCATAATCTGCGCAATCACAATGCGGAGTAATATCGTATGCCAAATTCATAAAGGCCAACTTATTTTTTCCAAAGTGCTTATAGATGGCTGCCACAGCGTCCACATTGCGAATGTTAAGTTCCGTATTCTGTTGATGATGCATATCATTCCAAGCAGAAAATGCCTTCTCGGGACAAATTTCCCAACAACCGCATCCCAAGACACATTTCTCCTCTATGACGTGGGGTTTTTCATTAGAACGCTGAATGGCTCCAACTGGACAGAATGGAATACAAATTCCACAATCATTGCATTTACCTTGATCAATCGTTGGCTTTTCCGAGAGATGAAAAATCCCTTTATAGACCTTTGTGACGCAACCAATTCCAATATTTTTCAGCGACGCCGCGAATCCCATTCTTGGATGTCCTTTCGCATGTGAAACCGATATCATTGAATCAGCTTCTGCGATTGCTTGAGCTATCTCAACTTCCTTTAATCTAGCTCCATCTATCTCAACTTTGATACCGAATAAACCTTTTAAACCATCAGCAACGATTAGAGGTGCTCCTAATGTTTCTGGAGTGAAACCATGTATTGTAGCGTTTCTCATACATCCTATAGCAGTTCCTCGGCTTCCGGCCAATCCTATTCCAGTTGTCTCAGTCACAAAAGGTTCGCCGTCCGCCTCTTTTATCTTCTCTATTATGGCCCTTATATGTTCAGGTCTTAGGTGTCTATGGTTCCATTCTGTGCCAAAATGGATCTTTACCGCAACCAAGTCTCCTTTTGATATAGCATCTTTCATAGATGCTGCATCAAAGAGCCTTTTTATCTTCTCATAGACTGTCTGTTCCGCTTTCTTTACACGCATATCCGAAAAAAATACTTTTGAAAACAATCTAATAAGACAACTCCAAATTCTAGTTAGTCCTATTGATCAAGAAATAGACATTATAATAGTTTTGGAATTCTTGTTTTCTCTGATTCTATCAATTTAAAAAGTGCATGCTCTAATTGGTGGTCGCGTTAAGTTGCTGATTCTGCTTAAGCAGCATGCTTTCACTTATTCAATTCATAGCGATTCTTCTTGTAATTCATTAACCACAAAAAATTCATCACATGGGCTAGGCTATATTATACTAAAATGTTTTTCATACTTATTATTAAAAGTGGATTTATTCTAGAACATCAGAATCTACTGCAAAAGTACTGATTTATTGCTTTCAACGAGGATAGTTTGAAATCATAAACGGAGTAGGTAACGCAGGAAATATTTGTCTATAGCATTCAGGACAAACCATTAGGTCTATGTATGTCTTCGAGCAACTAACACATATTGGTTTGCCACATATCCTACAGACGTGGGTTGCATTGATGTTTTTATGATAAGAGCACATACCAAGTCTTATGGGCGTTGTAACGCCTATAGGAATTAGCTTAATTTCAGCTGTTCTTCCTATCATAGGAAAACGAGTTCCACATTTTGAACAAAAACTTGCTTCATCGTCGCTACCAATACCACATTTTATACATTTTTTGACCATTTTTACCTCACTATGACCAAAAGTCATTTTATTTGTTCTTAAATTTAGCGCACGCTTTCTTTTGCTTTAGAAAAATCAAAAATTGATTCAAATATAGCCACATTCATAGTATAGCGTGCAGTTGAAAAGAAAAAAAGATAGGGGTTGGGTTTGTATTACGCTGCTTGGTTACTCTGCTGGAACAGGCATCGGATAAAATCTCAGCTGCACATGCTTTAGACCCATGTTGTCGTAGTCCCAGAAATAATATTGAAATTCACTGTCAAATATCTTGATTCGTGTTGGCGGAGTCGTAGGATCATCGTCAAAATCTGCTAATATAGTGGTCAATTCCTTGGTTACATCTTCGAACTGTTGTCCCTTCTTGATCGATTTTCCTTGCTTCCCTACTGGCAAATCCTGATTTAAGTATAAGACTTCCTCTGAGGGGATCCATGCGCTACCATCGGTCGGATCGATCCATACACCCGTAGTCATATTCGCTTTACCCTTTGGATATAAGACTTTAATGAAGATCTGGTACCTTGCTGCACTCTCATCATATCCATCAGCCGAACCTGGATAAGGATCGCAAACGAGACCAGGATCTGGAAGCATAAATACTGCTTTTCCGTCTGTCCCATCAGCATCAAGGACAGCAAATTCCAATGGCGGCTCATCATCTTCTACCAGCATTATTCTAGTCTTCTTAACTTCGTCGTCGCTCCCTAATTTGACGAAGATACGGTGTCCATTGTCAGACTTTATGACAGGATTAGGATCTTCAGTCTCAGATTCTGGGGGCACTAGTGCGGCATTCCCTTTGTCCCATTTCTTTCCGAGTATGTTGAGGGTGTAGTGTTTACCGGATGGAAGATTATTTCCTTGTCCAGCAAAAACGCTTGGGGCTATGGCTAGAACCGTTGACATGGCCAAAATTGTAACAGCCAACATCCCATACATTTGGCGATATCTCATTTCATTTTGCACCTAATTTTCATCAAGTCATCTATTATCATAAGTTATATTTAAGTGTAGTTATGAGGATCACAACTACACTTATATAATTCATTATAATAGGACAATTAAGCGCGATATCAATCGCGTAAGCAAAAAATGAGGGAAAAATCAAAAAAATGATAGCTGGAATAATGATGTTGCAATTCACGGTCGGTATCCTAGGAAATGCAAGTATGAATGCATGAGCCCTGGAAATAATGTTTATTGCAATTAGTGCGTGCACTTATTTTTTTTGGGATCCTTTGAATTGAAGAGTATATCAGGATAATGATAAATCAGCTATTGCGCTATTATACCATTTCTTTACAATTTTCTTTACTTCGTTAGAAGTTATTCTGTTGTACATGAAGTCAATTTTCTTCTTCGTTTCGTTTTCACCAATATATGAGACCATTTCTGCTGTCGCCTTGCCTGCGACATAAACCTCGAAAAAACCGATGCTGTCCGCGTCCTTCAATAGATTCTGATCTTCGTTTCCGCCTCTTTCGTGCCTAGAAACAAGCATCTTCACTCTATTTACTAATTCTTTTTTTGCGCTTTGTTTCTCAAGATAATCGCCAATTATTTTTGTGCCTCTACCTTCATGTTTTTCAAAGTACTCCTTGTTTGTTAGGCCTCCAGGTTTTTTTACAATTTCCTTTACATCTTTTTGCCTGAAGGCTCTTTCGATGTCGTGAGATATCGATGCAATTCGTAGTGCTTCGTCCGGATCAGGCCTTAGCTTTTCAAGCCAATATAAAGTCCTTAATGCATGTAAGATCTCGGGGACTCTTCCAGCTCTTCTGAACGAATCGAAAACATACTGCTCGACATTTTTATAGAGATCTGTCATACGATAACAGTCATCTCACAATCTTATTGCATTCTTTGCATCGCTCCTATAAAAATTTGAAAAAAATACCAGTATAGCGTACATACACTCGAAAAAATGAATGAATATTTAGGTACGCTTTAGAATTGTTTATAGAATGAACTTAATATGCGCTAAAAAAAAATCGATTAAAAAAAGTGGGAGGTTTATTCTGCTGATTACCAATATAATATTATATCGGTAACTTCGGCATTTGATATATCTGTCCAATAATTCAATAACTCTTCCAGTGAATAATAGATTTCGTCGTTCTCTGCACTGAAGTATACTATTTCCCCGTCATCTAATTCTGTAGCTAAGACTAGTGTCCAACCCCCTTCTCTAAGTTCGCCTTCATACTCGCAATTATATTCGACGATTGCCAAAGCAGTCATGATTTGGCTTTCTTCTGCGTTTTCTTTTAATATCAGATTTTGCTCTATCCATTCAGCAAAATTAGTATAGTTTATTTGGTTGCCTGAACGATCATTCTCGATGTAACAAAGCCATATTCTTGCTTTTTTTTATGCAGGGATAAATTGTTTTTGATCTTTATATTTTGAAATCCTGCCTCTTTAAGTTGCCGGCGAATTCTCGCATTGCTGAATAGGCATACGCAGTAACATTCATCTCTGATTAATCCTTCTTTTCCAGAGATTACAATTTCCTGAGTTCTAACAACGTTATTTTCGATCTCTCTTTTTCGTAAAACATAGACTTCATCAACCTCATGCCAAGACATTGGATTAAGATTTTTTTAAACATATGCCGGATCGGCCAAGTCGATAAGGAGTCTACCCTTGGATTTAAGAAGTCGATTGGCTTCCTTTAGAACTCGGAGGTTGTCCCTTTCTTTTGGGAAGTAGCCATAGGAGTTGGCCATCATGATAATAACCGAGTAGTCGCTGCCATTCAGCCCAGTCGAACATGCATCGCCTTGAAAAAAATTTATCTTCAGGTTTTCTTTTTTTGCCAATTTTTTTCCTAGATTTATCAAATAATCAGAATAATCAAGCACTGTTAGATCTCGATAACCTCGTCTTGCCAGTTCTATTGAATGTCTCCCTTGGCCACCAAATAAATCAAGGATGCTGTCATTTTCTTCTAGATTCAATGTTTTTTCCAAGAAATCTACTTCAAGAGAGGTAAGGTGAGCATTACATATGCTCCTAGCATCGGTGATTAAATAGATATGATTGAAGAAGTCCTTCCACCAGTCTTTTTTTACTTTCATAAATTCCCTCCAAAATTAAACATCCCATCAGAAGCGATTATGGCCGGGCTTCCATGCCAAGGAGCAAGGCGAACGAATTCTTCCTCCTCTTTGCTCATCTTAACATACTCTGCTAACTTACCTTCTTGCAAGAGAACCTCCAATTTTTTTACATCATCCCAGAGATTCTTAGCATAAAGCTGCAAATCCGAGAGTTGTTTGAGAGTGATTATCCTTGGCCTTAGAGTAGTCATAATTGGACCTAGAACGTATACAAATCCCATCTGGATAGACTTCTTATTCATCTCATCCTGTAGTTTATAGATGAAGTCGAATCCCAAACTCAAGATCGCTTCATTTATTTCATTGATCGCTTCTCTGATCGAAATTTTTGATCGTAAAATCGCTGGAGATTGGGCCCCACCACCTAAACCAACATTAGTAGGGATGTCGCCAAATCTACCTACAAAACCAATTGAACTTTGATTGGCAATAAGGCAACGAAAGTCTGTTTGCCACGGTCTCAATAATAATCTTTTATTTTTTTGGTCAACATAAGGGAACTCTTCTGCCCAGAGATTCTTCGGAATAAAGGATTGGACTATATAGTCGCCACTTAATGCCTGTCGTATGCATTTTTCTTTGTTTGGTTCCTTATAACCAAAAAAAATCCCTTTGCCGGAATGGCCACGTATCGGCTTTAAGACAATATTTAGCCAGTTATCCTTTGTCCATTTAATTAAATCAGTTATCTTTTCCCCTTCTGGGCCTGTGGTTGAACGCTGAAAGAACAGCCTTGTCCATGGAGTTCTTTTAATCGTGGTTCGGCTCATCAAATTTTTGAATTCCGAGATTATCGCCTCAAATATGCTTTTTGAACCAAGTGGCTCTATTCCTCGCGGATTTATGACCATCCCTTGCCTTATTGCTTCGACGAGAGGGCGAAGACCATATTTTCTAGTTAATTTTACAATTACGTCATTATTGAAGTCGAGATATAGCAAGGTAATTTTATTTTCGCCAACATAAATCTGGTTGTTTTTAATTTTTAATTTATCTGGACTTATTAAAAGGGCAGACACCTCAGGCAGGGTATTTAGATATTGAACGAAATTGATATTCTCCTTGACCTTAGGAATGGTTTTCCTCTCAGCCACTAGGGCTATAGATGGTTTCCGATCACCAAATTTTCTCTGATGAGCTTCGAGGAGCATTTTGGCAAATGCTGGAACAGGATTGAGAATGGGATGGTCAAAATCTAATTCTAAGTCAATGCCCGAATGTTTTTTTATTTTCTGCCAAGAGAATTTCGCGATTTCCTTGACCATACGTTGATATTCCCAACCTCCAGGGCTACCCATATTAAATTCTGAATGGTATCCTATGACTTCTTCTGACATTATCTTTCAATTCTCTTTTTAATCATACCAAAGCATGCGTGCTATCCAAGTTCTTTAAGATTAAAGTTTATAAAAAACAAGAGGCGCAATTGTGATCCAGATAGGGACAAAAATCCAGACCCGCCCCTCTAAGACATTATAATCGTTAAGAAGTCTAATCCACGGATTCCTCATCACATAGTGGCCAAAAAGGAACTCGAATCCGATAGTAAGTACCAACCATATGATTCCTATAAAAATCGCCTGACTAGACGACTGAATTTTCCATCGCAGGCTAAGGATCCAGACATATAAGCCTAATAACAGAATACCCGTGATAGTGGAAATCTGATGAGCAAGAAGTTCACCAACATACTTCTTGTAAGTAAATTCTCTTATTATTGCATTTATTATTCCAATCAGGGGCATAATTAGCCAAGCAATGATGTATATTAAGACCATATCTCATCTTTCCAATCTGAAATCAGGTTTGCTAATAAAGTTTGTAAATGCGTACACTCTTTAAGGCTTTTATAATGTTATTTAGAAGATTAAACAGAGGTGAATTTCATGCCTTTTGTAGAAATATCTACCGGAACAGATTTTTTAACTCCAGAGCAGAAGATAAAACTGAACAAAGCTGTAACTAAAAGTATGTTGCGAGTCTTTCAGGAGGAAAAGGGAATTAAACCTAATATCACAGTTTTAATACGAGAACATCCGCCTGATAATTTTCTCATCAATGGCATAACATTAACTGAAGTTAGGGAGAAACGGCAAGCTGAGAAATAAGGAACTATAGTTACTTAACTGGAATTGGACGTAAGAATCTATAGCGCGTGCTCACGTATGTTTTAGGCCAGATTTTTCTCCTTTTCCTTAAACATCTTCCAAGTTAAACACAACGTTTTTGGACTAGAAGCTTTTGCTTCATCTATTCTTCCAATCGCAGTATTTTGAGGAGCCTTTATTAATTTTTGAGGATCGCTGTAGGCCTCCTTATCGATTCTAAATAGCAAATCGATAAAACGGTCTAATTCTTCTTTACTCTCTGTTTCTGTTGGTTCTATCATCATTGCCTCATCCACTATTTGTGGGAAATAAATGGTGGGCGGGTGAACTCCATAATCTAGCATTCTTTTTGAGATGTCTAAAGCTGAAATTCCCGTTTCTCTCTTTATTTTTCTGGCACTTAAGACAAACTCATGCTTTACGATATTATCAGGATAGCATGGGATTTCATAATGACCGTTGGATGATAACTTTCTAGCGATATAATTTGCATTTAATACTGAATGTTCCGAGGCGTTTTTTAATCCATCAGCCCCGAGAGAGAGTATGTAAGCGTAAGCCCTCAGCAGTACTGAAATATTTCCATGGAAGCTTCGAATTTTTCCAATACTGTTTGGCTTGTCGTAGTCCAAAAAATA
>CAYFUV010000152.1:0-2776 GCA_964346435.1 uncultured Candidatus Bathyarchaeia archaeon
CTTCTTTCATTGTTTTTTGTCATGTCAAACCCACGCTTAACCACCGAATAAGTACCACTACTCTTAACGATTTCCCTTCCTCACCTCTGTCCCTAGCATTTTCATCAAAAACTTAAAGACGGAAAATGCGGCTTCTCGATCGGCTTTAACGCCGGTTGTTGTACCTAACAAACATAAGCCTTTCCACCCGCGGCTCTTTGCGAGCCCTAAGAGGAGACCAGTGGACCCCATGATCCTTCCTCCTCCATAGAGCATAGCTCCCTTTTCCACTATTTCCGAGGCGAGCTTCTGGGAGGTAGCAGCCACATAAACCTCTCCGGTGGGATTAGTAGTGGGCAATCCTCCCATGGTCACAATGGATTTGCATCCGTACTGCTCTACAAAATTCAGGATTTCACCACACAACTCATAGTGGACCACAACGTCATCAAGGGAGGGTTGCACATCTCCGGTTAAAATGATAAAATTATTTTTTCCCATCGAAGAAGAGTAAAATGCATAACGAGGAGGACGACAAACTCCATTGGTCCTTACGATCACATAATCCGGAAAAGAAGGGGAATACAATTCAGCAAAGGGCTTGGCGCGGGTAGACTCGATCAGCAGTCGAGCCGCAATCCTTCCCACACTCCCAAATCCTTCGAGTCCTTCCACAAAGATTGGGCTCTCTAGGTCCGGACGAAACAAACGAAGAAAATACGGCTTATCCATTCAACCACACCTAACCATAACTGAATAAAGCCAACTATAGGCTTTTCGCTTCGTCTTTGGATGTTTTAGCTGAGATATAGAAATATTAAAAACAATATTAACTTGGGCTAGAGAACTATACATTCCGATTTTTTTTAATTTGTTTCTTTGAAAACTGATTTATGTGGTCTTAATATATACATGTATGTAACTTTATATATATTATATCGATGAAATATATATATGCCGATTACGATCAATACCGATGAACTTAAAGAAATTGGTTGAGGTGATGTCAGAATGAAAGGTGAAAGTCCGATCGTCATTCCATACGAAAGAATGATGTTTGAAAAAATTTATTATTGCCTTACGAGTTCCACGAAAGAGCTTTAGAACCCTGAGTATTTAATAGTGTAATTACAAGAATAAACTTAGATAGGATTATCTTAGTTTCTACTTTTTTTCTCATAATTACATTTTTTAAGACATTTCGCTTACTGGAATGTTTTTTTCAATGAAATCGATGAAAAGATCATATTTTGTGTCTTTGCGAACATTTGCTTCTTTCAATATTTTATGCCATTTTTTGAGAATGAGAGAACGGCATGAATTTGTCAATCAAATATACAGTATGTGGGTTCACATTCTTTCTTTTCCTTTGGGCATAGTTTTTGTAAGAGTTCATTTTGAAGTTTCTCGAATTCCTTCTCTATATTTTCTTTCTCTTTTAAAAGAGAAGCAATGCGCACTGTTATTTGTTCATCGCTCAATCTATTTTTTTCCTCTAAGTCTCCTACAATCGACTCTATTATTTTCATTTATTATATTTCCATGCTCTTTTAAGTATTCGTCAAATTTCAAATGAAGTAAGCAAGTGTGGAAAACCAATTCAAGCTGGAGAACATTATTTTTCTCAAAGAGATGCAAAACACTACACAAAGTATTTCCCAAACTACACAAAACAGTGCAGAATCCAAAAAACTTAACTTGAGGTCTTCTAATCAAATAGAATCGGAAAACAGAAGGGCCGGTAGTCTAACACGGTTAGGACATCTGCTTGACGTTAAATATAATGAGCTTTTGGAAACCTTTAGAGATTTCCAGTTAGTTGATTTGCAGCGTTCTAAGAAAACAGCTTATGAGAAGGTATATTATATACGAAAATTCCTAGTTCACCTGGAGAAGAGGTTGGGAGACGTAACTAGAGAGGACATTAGAGGATATCTTAAAAAGCTGAATGGATCTAGCTCTGCTACCTACAAGAATACTTTAGCTGCATTGAAAGTTTTCTTCAGAGATTTCCTAGATATGCCTCATGTCGTCGAAACGTTTAGGTTTCCCAGAGAAAGCTTTAAACCTAAACATATTCCAACCAAAGAAGATTTGCAGCGATTCTATGCAGCCATTGAATCGCATAAGGAGAAAGCTCTGTTTCTAATGTATGCCACTACAGGGTTGAGACGTAATGAAGTCTTACCGTTAACACCTCAAAACATTGACTTTACGAAAAGAATGGTTACACCAAACAACCATAAAGGCAAAACAAAACAGTCATGGATTTCATTCTTCAATAGTGAAGCTGAAACTATCTTGATGGAATATCTTAGTGTAAAAAAGCCTTCGAGAAGTCTTAGATTATTTCCTATACCTAGAAATGAGGAACGTCAGCTATGGAAAACTGCCAGAGAGAAAACTGGGTTGAAAATAACGCCTCGATGTCTTAGAGAATGGTTCTGCTGTGAAATGGTTCAAAATGGTGTTAGTGATGCTTATGTAGATGCTTTCTGTGGTAGAACACCTAGAAATATTCTAGCAAGATATTACTTAGACTATAGTCCAGAGAGATTAAAGAAAGTCTATGATAGAGCTAATCTAAAAGTGCTTTCCTAAATTCCTCTTTTTCTTTTTTCTATGTTAAATATTAATACCCAAAATTTTAAGAATATTGATACTATATATACTGAATTCTTCCTAACCGAATAAACTGTAAGCGCGCGCGCTAAGTCCACTTTTCTATCCGTAGTTATCGTATCTTTTTTACAGATTTCTTAAAGGCATTATTATAGTCCTTATTTCTTTGGTTTTA
>CAYFUV010000153.1:0-2271 GCA_964346435.1 uncultured Candidatus Bathyarchaeia archaeon
CAGTTACGCAACATAAGTCTCTATTACAGCAATAAAGAGAAATACGATGAAGCCCTGAAATGCCTGGAAGATGCTCTTAACGTGAACACGGAGATAGGATATAAGCTGGGTGAATCCTATACTCTGTATATCATAGGAAGTATTTGCTCAGTTAAGGGGGAGTTGGATGAAGCAATGAAATGCTTGGAGGATGCTCTTGAGATAGACAGGAAGATGGGAAACAAGCTAGGAGAAGCATATGGATTACACTGTATAGGTGTTGTTTACTTATTTAAAGGGGATGGGGATGAAGCTTTGAAATGTTTTGAGGATGCTCTTAAGATAAATCGGGAGAGAGGATACAAGCAGGGCGAGGCCACTGCCTTAACTCACATAGGCATTTTTTTTAGCATCGTTCAGGAGAAGGATAAGGCTCTTAAATACCTGAAGGATGCTCTTAAGATTTTTGATAAATATAATATTCAATACGGACGTGATATGGTTCAAAATGCAGTTGATAATATTAATAGACAAAAATAAACGTTTATGTTGGTTTGTAGGGACGAGATGATTGCCAGCCAAATCCCTAAAAACCTTAGCTATGGATACACACTTTCCTTTCACTCTGCAAAGACGCTAATCCTGATATTCCTAAAGTTGAGGATGCGAAGAGGAGGCTGGCTGGGTTGATAAGTCAATAACAAGGATGATGGAAGACAGTGTTCAGGCGAATACAGGATTTGCTATTGATCTATTTAGAAAATTGGCCGATCAAGGTGGTAATGTTTTCTTTTCTCCTTACAGCATCATGAACTGTTTGACTATGGCATATGCAGGAGCGAAAGGGAATACTGAAAAGGAAATGGCCAAGGTTTTACATCTTTCATCCAAGGAACCACTCCTCCATCAATCCTTCAGAGATTTGTATCGTCACTTTAAAGAAATTCAGTCAAAGAAATTGCTAATTCTAAAAATATCTAACGCACTTTGGATTCAATCAGACTATAAGCTCAAACAAGATTTTACCCGCCTCTGTAGAGACTATTATGCATCGGATCTCTTCTACGTTAATTATGAAAAAGATCCAGAGAGATGTCGCCTCAAGATTAATAAGTGGATTGCTAAAAAGACACAAAACAAGATTAGAGAAATCCTTCGACCTGACTCTATTAATGATTTAACAAGGTTAATTTTAACAAATGCTATCTATTTTAGAGGGAGTTGGCGGAAACAATTTGATAATTTTGATACAAAAGATGATATTTTCTGGCAAACCGCTGAGAAAAAGATAAAAACAAAAATGATGTTTCAAGAGGATGATTTCGGTTATAAAGAAACCGCTGACCTGCAAGTTCTTGAAATGCCATATATGGGGAAAGACCTGTCGATGATTATATTGTTACCTAGGGAGCAGGGTGGATTGTCGAAATTGGAAGAGCAATTGTCAGTTGAGACATTAAGAGAATGGATTCATATTCCTCGAAGTGGCGAAGTTAAGGTTTTTCTTCCCAGGTTTGAGATTATTTCAAGATACAGTCTAAAAAGTATATTAAGTTCGTTGGGTATGGAGGAAGCATTCACGGATAGAGCAGATTTTTCAGGGATGGAAGAAAATTTGAAACACTGGATCTCTGAAATAGTGCATAAAACTTTTATAAAAGTATGTGAAGAAGGCACGGAAGCAGCTGTAGCAACAGCTGTATATTATACCCTTGGTCTCTCACCTGTGCGAATTCCAGAATTTAGAGCTGACCATCCGTTTCTCTTTGTTATTAGAGAGAATAGAACAAAGTGTATTATTTTCATGGGGCGAGTGTTGGAACCCTGAGAAAAAATATTCCTTATTAAATATTAGGTCAGAGGCTGGCTGGGTTGAAAAATCAATAATCTCCCCTATTTCTATGTGTCGTCTAAATTAAAATTATGTCAACTAATTTACAGGGGTAGAGGCATAAAACCATAAAACGGGACGTTATTTCTAAAATCCATCCCAATTACACCCTTTTTTACTTTAATATTTGCCTTCATTATCCCAAAACAGTTTATATATGCGGATATTATCCCATTTAAAAAAAGTCTTTTCGCTTAATCAGACATCATCTGCCTTCAAAATACAAAGCATGGTGAGATAAGCTGTCCTGAAATATGAGATTCCAAAATTAACATATAATTACATTGTCTGCATTGCATGAATCATAATTGGACTTGATTTTCTGATTAATATTTTTAATTATATACATTCAAGGGGGTAGATTATTTGACGTCAGCAAGATTTGGACACGGCATGATATT
>CAYFUV010000154.1:0-3857 GCA_964346435.1 uncultured Candidatus Bathyarchaeia archaeon
GGAACCTTATCTCATCAAAAAAATTAGTCACTGGTAAGTACTAAAATTGTTGTATTACCCTTTATAAAAGTAATAGTGGAAGAAATTTGAGCAGTAGCTCGTACCCCAGATTCCTGTTGAAAGCTTACCCCCCATTTTTCACCCTTCCTTATAGGATAAGCAATTCCACCTTTACTAGTGATTTCTGAAGACTTAGAAAGAGCATCTCTAAAACTTTCAGTAACGCTAAGCGTATGTTGAGTATTGATAATCGTCATAATCGTTAATATAAGACTAAAAATACTTAAAATACTTAGAAATGGAAGAATTTCCTTTATTAGCTTGTAAAATCGTTTTTGATTTTTCCTTTTCTTCATGTTTATTCCAATCAGACTATTATTTATGAAGTTTAGATATAAAAACTCTATTAGACTAGCCTTATAACAGCTATTTTAAACAACCTTCTAGCCATTTAATTGTCTCTTCAAACATTTGTTTTTCTCTATCTGAGGTCTTTCTATAGTGAGCGATTTTGTTTCTGATATGTCCTAAGCCAATGAGTTTGCCTTCTATCATGGCTTTATGTTTAAAATCTGATTTAAAATGTTTCCAACATTCATTGTTTGTGATTATTTCTATATATTCTCTAGGAAACAAAAGATAGTCTAAAGGTGATATCGGTTGTTCCGAGAACCAAAGAACTTTTGAGCTTTCTTTAATTCTATTTTCAACATTTTTTCTTATTTCTTCTGCAATTAGTTTTTCCCACCATTCTTTATAAACTCCTGAGAGCCTGTCTTCGATAAATCTACGCAATTTCGTTTCGATTTTTTGCATCTGGTATTCAAGTGCCCAGAGTTCTGCTGGAACCATTTTGACATCAAGCTTAGCAAGAACTTCATTAGGATCTCTGGCATTAGGCATTTTTTCCAGTATATCTTTACTTAATTGTTGAAGGAATTCAGAATCAACCTTAAAGATACCTTGTAATGTGCTTACTGAAGGCAATCCTTCCGGAAAGCCTTTTTGGTTAATTATGTCTTCGATGAATGAAAAAAGAAAGAAATGGAAAGCTTGTCGTAATAGTCCGTTTCCAATGCTATATAATGGTAGTCCTTTGTGATACCTTGCATTTTCTTGCTTTTGAAGTTTAAAAAGAGTTTCATTCATTTGTCTGTAAACTCGCACATAGTCTTCAATTTTCGCCATTAATAGAAGAGGATTAGCAAAAAGACTCCATATTTTCTCCATTTTTCCTGTGTCCGATGGATCAATGATCTTACCTTTGCCAGTGTTCTCTATTAGAACTTCAATTCCTCTATCAATTTGATTTTTTTCTAGTAGTGATTTGAGTTGCAGTAAAAGTTCGCTCTCTGTCATTCTTTTCCCTAACTTGATGGTGAATATTTGTCTTTAAGTATTTTTCCAGTATTCTCGGTCTACATTAATCAACATACTATTTCCTCTTTTGTTCTCTCTGTGAAGATAATGTAGTTAGTGCAGATTCTCCAGAGAGGGGGGTATCCTCGAAGCATGTTTTATATCGCAAATCCCCCTTCAATCTTTTAATCAGTCGTGGATTCCACTTAATCGCAGTTCCTTCCCTAGTCCTAATTTTCTGAAAACCGATCCTTCCACATATCCGACTAACACGTCGATTCGGCCATTGTTCATTGATTGATAGGTTTCTATTAATGATATCTGTAATCTTACTAATTAATATAAGTCCTTTCATACATAAATCACTATTGAACGCTTCTAAGATCGCTGAAAAGGTCACAACCTCATCAGTCAAAGCCAACTCTTCTAGCCTCAAAACCCCTATCTCAATGGCGTGTTTGATCGTTTGTTCCTTTAGCTTACTTGTTACAGCGACTTCATGTAGTGGAAAGAATAACTCGGTCAGTCTTCCACTTCCAATCCTTTTTCCTAACGTCCTAGCCCTCCCTAGAAAATCTGCACTATCGTCACTATCTTCACGGAGAAACCTGTCGAATCGGTATTTTAGAAGTTTTTTTCTTAGTTTTCTAGTCCATTCTTCATCTACAAACAGTTCTATCGGCCGTGTAGCTTTGCTCATTTTAAACGTGATACACCGAGAAGCTAAGGTTTTGGCTAGACTTTTCGTTCCGGCTAACGCCTTGAATCCAAAACAGTCGAAAAAAACGGTTTTGAATCCTTCCGCACTTTCAACTTGTCTTGCGACTAGTTGGCCACGTCGATAAGAACCATTCAACAAAGCTATTATTTCCTTCTTATCTCCATAAATTTCGGCTTCGTCGAGAAAAACCGTCGGATGCCAAATTTCTAACGGTCTATAAAGGTTCGCCGGTGTCGTGTATAACGCTAACCATCCCCGCATACAAAGTTGCGAAAGCAGTTCAAGTGATCTAGTTTTCCCAGATTCCAGAGGGCCATAAAAAAACAAGTAAGGAACAGATCGCCATTTCCATAATTGCCAAGTCGCCAAAATCCAAACAACTAAGATGTCATACGCAGAATCATCTTGAAAGTCTAAATGTGTGGTTACACATTCTTTCAGTTCCTTCCATAGTTGTTCATCATCATAGTCTAAAATGTCTTCCGGCATAGTCCAAGGAACCTTTTCAAACGGTTGATAAACAAAACTGTCGGTTTCGAGTTCTGAAAGATATGATACGGTTTTACCTTTCTTTGCAACGGCATAACTTAAATCTGTTCGACCTTTCGGTTTGATTTGTTCATAAATCGTATGTTGACCTATGATTCCACCACATGAAAAAACGGTTTCTGATGGTTCTTTGAAGGCTAATTTAAGGTTCCTAAGAAGATTCATCTTCCACACATTTGAACTGTTTTTTGTGGTATGCTTCTTTCATTCCAAAAAATAACAAATTGTTACCTGTAAAAGCCTTTTGACCTATGTATACACGCGGTTTAAAATAGATTTTGCGAAATCCTGTATCACCACACTTTGGACATCCAAGCCAAATGAACAACGCATACAACAGCTTTCCACTACTATCCGCATAATTAGGCATAAAATCACACTGTAGAACATCGGCCATTACTTCACATTTGGAACAACAAAAATGAAAGTGATCCGTATCATCCCATGTGGGAATAAATTGATCGCCTCCTAACGATAGAAGTTCATTCACAGCCCTGTAAATTATAGATTTCCGAAATTTTTTGATCCAAGGTTTCTTTAACGGTATATTACAGTCGAACTTTATGTAAGCCGGTTTTTCATCAGTGGGAAGTTTCTTCTTTTTACGAGACATTTTTCATGCCTCAAAAGAGGGAAAGGGGAAATGGAAGAAACCCCTTTCATTTTCAGAAGACGCAGACATTGACAAGTTTCCTAAAAGTCTATCAAAATACCTTCAATTAATGTCACGAATATTATTCATGATACGATGCCAATTCTGAAACCAAAGGAAAGCCATTTTTTCTATTAGTTCGCGACGGTTCATGTTAAGCCAAATCCGCTATGAGCCACATTATTGCTTGCTGAATGTCATTCTGACTGTAGATAGTAGCTTGAAGAGGTATCGGAATTTCATTATTTTTCAAACGTCTAAGAAGATTTTCTTTTGTCTCTCTGGACAAATTCATAATCTCTGTTTTTAATTTTTCACCCGTATTTCCATGTCTAGGAAGGTGTCCACCGTATGCGATCATCAAACCGAACCGATAAAACGGTTCTTTTTGCATCTGTAGTTTTTTTTCTGCATTCTTACGTATCTGTTCCTTTTTTCTCTGTTCCTCATTGATTTTATTTCTAAGCTTTTTAGCCAATAATTGAAAGTGTGCTGGCTTAAACCCTTGATTGTAGAAGGTGTCAACTAATGAATTAAAGACTTCATCATGTGGTAGTGTGTTGAATATTGCTGGAA
>CAYFUV010000155.1:0-3956 GCA_964346435.1 uncultured Candidatus Bathyarchaeia archaeon
TCCTACTGATCCACCTGGCCAGCCCCAGTTACTTGTACTACCTGCCGCTTCACTTACATAACTAGCCCAGCCACTATTTTCTGCAATAGTTTCCACTTCTTGCCATGCTCCAGCTCCAAAGGAACTATTCCACATGCTCATTGCCCGGTCGACTCCACCTGCGGCAATATAGAGAATCCCTAGAACGGAGAGCACCATTGACACTATGTAAATGCCGAACGCGACTGTGATCACAGGTCCAGTGTATTGAATACCTAAGATGCCAAGAATCGCGTATATTATGACAAAGATTACTACGATAGCCAATAATTTAACTGGATCTACTCCTACTAGTGTTTCACCGATGCTTATCAAGCGGTCACTGCCTCTCGCCATTCCTAGAACTGAAAAGGCATTTCCTGTCAAGATACTACCGTACATAGCAGCCCCTGAGATCCAAGGTACAATTGCCATCCAAAGACCAACACTTGATATATAGCCAATGTATGGTGAGACAACTCGTGAAATTGCTACATAGTCACTTGATGTTCTTGGAAAAGCTGCCACGAGAAACATTGCACAAAACATTGACCACCCCCAAATGAGAGGGGCAATCAAATATGTCAATGGAACGTTAGCGCCAGGATATTCAACTAACGCAAAGAACGGCAAGAAGTGCGCTGCAAGATACGTAAAAGTGAAGCACATAGCAGCTACTGACCACGTTCCGATGCCACGAACTAAACCGGTAGCTTTCCGCACAAATAGTACTTCTTCACCCATTAATGTACCATCCTTTAATTTTCTTAGCCGTTTTTAGCTATTCCTATAAGAATTTTTGGGTGATAAAAGTGTTAAATATCATTTAGAATTTTAGAATTTCATATAATCAAAATTAAAAATTAAAAAATAAATATCTATTAGTATTATAATGCAAAAAAGTCAACGAAGAAGATGACCAAATTTCTTTTCAAATAGCAATAATTCAAGCATTAATTTAGTATATTCACATTATAAAGTTACATAAACATTATTTCCCCCTACGGGTCTTGCTTCTAGCTCTATCCATAAATAACCATTACTATCCCGATATAAACCACCATTTTTCTAGTTTATCCTTGCTTATTTCAAAGATAAATCCTTTAAGTATTCCTTCGCCGTATTCTGATCCCGGATTCACTGAAAATGTATCCCCTATTTTTTCATATCCGGACGACTCATGAATATGGCCGTGCAGACCTAGAAACGGGTTATATTTTTTGAAAAAGTTAAGAACTGCCTTGCTTCCAACATTTACCATTTCTAGGGCTCCCATCTTAATGACGGGCTTCATATCCTTGTCAAGTTTTGGAGCTGCGTCAAGTGCCGTTAAATAAGGAGGAGAATGGAAATTGCAGATGAGCTTATTTGGATCAACTGTTGTAAGCTCCAATTGTTTTTCTAGTTTTTCCATGAGTTCTTCCTCAGAACACTCGCGAGGACTATCCCATGGCGTTGGATTGACATAATCCATGCTTATCATTTCATAATCAAAGCATAAATTGATCGCTTTTCCTAAAGGATAGACAGCCACTTCGGATTGCTCAATTGGAGGATCAATTTCGAAGATATCGTCATTACCTGGCATGACAATTGCTTGGACATTCCTTGGGACCTTTTCTTCAAGTAGTTTGACCCACCTTTCGATACCCTTAATCATCTCTTGTTCAAAAAGGACATCAACCTTCTTAGGATCTTCCTGTAGCTCTGCAACCTCTTCAGGAGTAGTGACATAGGGATAATAGCCGCTAAATCTGATTTTTTCCTTTATTTTAGGCATTTCAGTTTCATTTTTTGCAACCAATTTCTGGCCGAATACAGAGCATGTGTATCTCCCATCTGGTTGCTCTATAATCGGTACAATCATTTTTCCCGTAAGATCCCCGCTAAGGATTATGACATCGGCTTTGTATACTTCAGGGATGGCAAGCCATTTTCTCCAAACTTGATCGCTACCGTGAACGTCACTTGAAAACAATATTCTTTTTATCTCTACCATTTCGAATCAGATGTTGACAAGAGGAATTAATTTAAAACTCTTATGTTTGGTTTCTCTATTAGCTGCCAATAACCCAATTAAGGGTTGATTACAAGTGTCGGATGAATCGATTGTGAATGAGGCTATGACTATTAGCGACAAAGCACTAGAGGCAGGGTTGATCTTAAAAATTCTAGGAGCAGGTGCTATTCGGATTCATAGCTCCAAATTTACATCACTCCATAAGGCAATGGAAAGAACACTTACTGATATCGACTTTGTGACGCCCAAAAAGCAAAAGAAAGATGTTATCAAATTTATGGAGACCCTTGGCTACGCAATGGATCGACATATGCGTTATGTAATGACGATTTCGAATCGATATATTCTAACAAAACCTGGTTCAGATATTCATGTAGATATTTTTTTAGACAAACTGGATATGTGCCATCTCATTGATTTACGCTCCCGAATGCTCTTGGATCATCCTACTATCCCTTTAGCGGATTTATTGTTGGAAAAAACCCAGATTGTCCAAATAAATGAAAAAGATATTAAAGATGTAATTGTGCTTCTAAGGGAGCACGAGATTGGAGATGGCGATAAAGAAACAATCAATGTACAATATATCGCCGACCTCCTGAGTAACGATTGGGGATTTTACTACACAGTTACTACTAATCTAAAAAAGACAGAAGAATTCCTTCAAAAGTATGACATACTGACTGAGGACGACGTCTTGGATGTGAATGCAAAGATCCATACTTTGTTAGACATGATTGAGCAGAAACCGAAGAGCCGTCGTTGGAAAATGCGTGCTAAGGTTGGTACAAAAAAGAAATGGTATAAAGATGTGGAGGATGTCTACGAGCGCGAAGAACTTCGCGAAAGGTAGAAGGGAAGGGGATGGTATTCAAAATAAAATCGCATTATAATGAGATGTAGTAAAACTCGAAACATTTATTGGGAGAGAAGCATGGATGTTCAAAAAGAGAAAATAGAGTGGAAGTGGCTTAGAAATACAAAAGGATGGCCGTTTGTTACTCTATTGTTAGAAAAGTATTAATGAGGTCTTGACATGGTAAGCCAACATGAACAAGCTATTTTGGATGAGATAGATCCGTGGAAGATGTATGAATGGGATCGTTACCTATCCCAAGATATTGGAAGTCGCATGTCGGGTACTGAAGGCGACCACAAGTCTATCGAGTGGATCTCGAATCACTTTACTGCTCAAGGGTTAAAAATAGAGCTCGATCGATTCAACACACTATCATGGGAATACTTTGGTACGACCTTCAAAGTTGGGCCTCCCTTAAACATCGAACTAAATTCTCGCGCTGCATACTACTCCTTTCCCACGCCTAAAGGGGGAGTGGAGGGGGAACTAATCTTTGTAGGTAAGGGTACAGATGAGGAGTTTGCCGCTGTCCCAGTAAAGGATAAAATCGCTCTGGCACAAGCAAGCTCCGCAGATCCGCTTTTCTGGCTGGGAAGTTTCATCACACGAGCTAAACGACACGAAGCGGTAGCCTTAGTGGTCTGCAATGGTAGTCCAGTATCATTCACTCCATCAGCCTCCTATGGGCGATGGGACCATAGCCGCGGCTGGGAACATGAATACCCATCAAAAGACCAGAGTGTACCGTGCGTGACTATTAGTAGCACAGATGCTATGGAATTGCTTCACGCAGTTGGACGAGGCGGCGTTCGTGCGCAAATAGAGGTTGATTGTATCACCGAACCTCGCGATGGGGCTAACGTTCGAGCTTTTATACCCGGATCAGAAAAGCCGATGGAAAGGGTGCTAATCCACGCACACCGTGACGATGGTGCCTGCAGCGGTGCCAACGATAATGGAACAGGTACCGTGGCAATGATGATGCTCGCAGAAATTATGGCCAAACTCCCTGCACCGAAACGTACCATTGAATTTATTTCTACTGGATCAGAGGAGGGT
>CAYFUV010000156.1:0-33135 GCA_964346435.1 uncultured Candidatus Bathyarchaeia archaeon
CATTTTTCCTTTTTCCGATTACATCAGGAGTTTGTGTTTCTCGAGAGAGAGGGTACCTTGGTGCGGGCATCTAAATTTAAAACTAAAAAAGTAGCAAAAAATATTGAACGAGTCAGAAAAAGGGGCATCTTCAGCGTTTCTTTAAAATTATTATGAAATAACTATATGCTCGCAAGCTATCTTTATTCTTCAAGAATTTTATTCAACAATTGGAAAAGAAAGATGTATGTTACCAGAACATTGAGGACGAAGTACTGGCTACCAGGCACAGACTATATTAGAAATATCGTTGAATTTGTAAAAACAAATGCAAAAGAAAATGATTTTATTGTAATATCCGAAAAAGCGATTTCAACAGCTCAGTGCAGATTAGTCAATGAAGAAAAAATTACCTCGGGCTTATCAGCAAAATTTCTGGCCAATTTTTGGATGAGAAAAATTTGGGGATTTATTCTCGGAGTAATGACGAGATTAAGTAGAGCCAATATAGATAGACTGAGAAAATACCCTGTAGAAGTGGGTGCAGCGCATAAGCAAACTGTGCTGATTTACAGCGGCCCGTTTTATGCACTAAAAAATTTCTCGGAAGGAGGTATCGACGTTAGTAATCTACCTTATCAATACGCTTGTCTTCCTCTAAAAGAGCCGAAAATAATTGCCAGGAATATTTCTTCAAATATTTTTAAGAAAGCTCATAAAAGAGTGATCGTAATTATTTCAGATAGTGATAAAACTTTCAGTTTTAGAAATATACATTTCTCTTCAAGACCAACTTCCGTTAAGGGAATATTCAATATTGGACCTTGCGCTTACTTTCTCGGAAGATTCTTTAAGATGAGACCCAGGTCCACTCCAATTGCTATTTCACGCGATGAAATTGACGCTGAATATGCACTGCGAATATCCGCGATTTCAAATAAGGCCAGGAGGTCCGGGGCGGGAAGAACAGTATGGGATGTTGCGAATAGATTTGGTGTGGGAATTACAAAAGTAACTTGGGAGATGCTCCAGAACTCAGTACATAGGCCAGTGGTGATCGTGAGAAAATTGTCGGATATCCATAAGATCTAAGGCCTATACCCGTTTAAAATAGCCACAGCAAGAACAGAGGCTGTCAAATCTGCAGTCGTTCCCGGATTGACCGTTGACCCCTTATTTCTTAGCGAATTATCGAAGCTATATAATTCCTTTTTTCCTTTATCTGTGGTAATCCCGCCTAACTCAAGTATATCCCCAGCCCTAGCTGAAACTTCTTGAGCCTTTTGCGAACCAAATTTTCTTTTTATTAGACTATCTGGGACTTTTGAAAGTATTTTCAAAAAAGTCTGGACAGTTGCCTCGTTTACACCAAAATTTTTCTCTATGCAACCAGAGAAATAGGGAAAACCAATATCGAATGTTATTGGATAACCTTCAACCCACTCCCTTGATATCGAATCGTAGGATGAGGATATCCTGAATATTTCGAATAATGACTTTTTTTCTTCTTGAATTTTCTCCTTGACATCTTCGTCATTCAAGTCATACAACTGAACTTTACCTAAACCCCCAGGTTTAGCTTTCTTTATAGCATTATAGACGTATATTGCATCATAATGAGTGGTTGATTTAACAACCTTTTTCATGGATCCTCTTAATTTTTTAATAGAAAGATTTCCTAGATCCAGCACTATTCCAGCCGCACTTGCCATTGGCAACAGTAGCAAAATGATCCCCAGACTTGTATTCCCGCCTCTCTGCCAATCTAGCATACTTTTAACAGAGTCAAATATTATCTTGCCAATCCCAATTTTTTCGAATTTAATTCTCTCCCTTGAGGCCATCATCCCTCTCCTAGTCGCTTTGCGGAATTGTTCACCAATTGCTATAGTTGATGCCAAAAAATGCTCAAATTTTGTATCGCAAAAACTTGCGGTTCTATGAACGTTTCCTGGCTTAGGATATGCACTAACCTCAAGAAGCATCGCAAGCTGTAAGCAATTAGATACGTATTCTTCTATCATACTACGATATTCGACCTAGCAGAATTGTTTAGGGATAATAATATTAAATATTTTTAACCAAAAATTAATGCCTTTTTTGTATATATTCTAATGGCGCGTTAATTTGAATTCTGACAATAAATTGCCGAGGAATTCTTTTAGAGACAGGGATCATCTACTTACTAAGGATAGCCTATATTTCACAGTTGTCGGAAATATTCATCCTTCGGATAGAGTGATTGCCTACCTAAAATACTTCCCAAAGCCAGATGAAGAAAGAGTTCTAGAGAGAGCGATAAAGCATTATAATATTCCAAACATAATTAAAACGATCCAAATTCTGGAGAAAAACTATCCTCGCTATCTATCCTTTTTAGAGCCTTATGGTTTTACCTTTTCTGCGGTACCAATTGATCTCATAAGGAAACATTTTCTTCCCGAAAAGAAACTTTCTGAACTATTTAGCTTGGGTAATCTGGATAACTTAAGCCAGAAAGCAGTTGAATTAGCATCAAGATTATCTCAAGAAAGCAGAGTATCATTAGAAAATTTTGGAATAACAGGTTCTATTCTTTTAGGAATTCATAATCCAAATTTCTCGGACATAGACATAACGGTTTATGGCAAAGAAAATAGTCTAAAGGTCAAAGATACGCTCATTCGTATCTTTGCCAGCAATGATGAGGCAATTAGGAGAGCCAATGGAGAGTTCATATCACATTCTAGAGAAAGATTGGATTTCATGAATGAGAAGCAATTGAAAATTTTCTATGAACGCAAATGGAATAGAGGAACATTCAGAAGGACCTTCTTCTCCATAAATCCTGTCCGAATAGAGGAGGAAATAAAGGAAAATTTTGGAGAAAAGAGGTATATTCCTTTAGGATTGGTTGAAATTGAAGCTACTGTTTCTGATTCCTCTGAAGATATGTTCATTCCAGCCATATACTATATAGAAGAAGTCAGCATCGTCAAGGGAACAAATGTCCAAGGAATAAAAGAAGTAGTAAGCTACGATAGAAACTATGGGGATGTCGCTAAGGAGGGAGAAAGGATTTTGTGTAGAGGCAAACTTGAGAGAGTAGAAAGTAGGAATAGAAGTGGTTCCTATTATAGAGTCTCAATAGGATCTCTTGAGGCAAAAGGAACGGATTATATAAAACTGGATGTTTAATTTAACGCGTTAACCATACTTTAAACCAATTCTTTCAAGTTTATCTTAAAAGGACCTAACTTTCCTCCAAAGTTCACAGCAGTAATCTTCTTTACCCCTTCAACCTCCATAGCCGCTTTTAATCCCTTTTCCATCGCTTTTTTTACAAGGTTCAATGTTAACCCGTTTAAAACGATTTCGTATACGGCATTAACGTCCTCAGGAACCTTTGAATCTTTAATAGAATTCTTCAATAGAGGGCAAAAAGGATGGTTCGTTGAAGCGGGTAACTTGTATTTATTAGAACCGACCTTAGAACCGGACCTACATATCCCTCCTGGAAAAGGTGTTATTACGCCCTCTACTTCCTTAATGGCCCTAACAGATCTACTAACTGCCTCTAGTCCATTTTTTTGATCCTCAGCCATTATTATGAAATTACCACCAGCAACTGCCCGCTTTACACCAAATTTATCTTCTATTGCAAATTCGCCTTCCATGACCGGAATCCTCCAAATGACTCTATCTCCCATACTGTCCTTTTTCTGGAAGCCGTCTCCAAAGTATCGAATCGATCTGCCGATCTTGATCCTTTTCTTAGCTCTAGGCATAGCATCAAAAGCTGCTGTCGTAGGACATGTTAGAATGCATTGACCAATTCGAGCAAGCATCTGCATCTTGAACTCTCTACCTGTCCTATGGTAAATCTGAATAAAGGCGCCGGTTCTACCATCAGGTGTTTTATCTGGCAATGCTTTAGGTCCTTCAATTCCAGCTTCTGCCGGAGACATTATTATAGAGGAGGCGAAACCTGTAGCGCTTGTTGCAGCCGTCATTGCCCATTCTTCATTTTCAGCAGTAATCAAAATCCTACCAGCAATCATTGGGAAAGCCTCCGCGAAAGTATCTTCAATCTTCACTTCTGCCATCTTGTGATCCCTTCCAAATCTAATAATCTGGGTTTTAATTTAAAGAGTCTTCAAATTAAATAATTTAATGCCTCTTCAATATTCAAGTCAAACTAATCAATTTCTACCCAAAATTTAAGTAAATTTCTTCAATAGCTTAATATCAAAAGGTTTGGAGAACAATGAGTGAAATTATCGTTGGATTTGCCAAGATGGGCAATATAGGGTCGGCACCTCTTATTGAGTTCATTCTTGACGAAAGAGCAGAGAGAGAGGACATTGATGTCGTGGTAGTTGGCTCTGGCTCAAAAATTCTTTCTAAACAGACAAAAAAGGTTGCTCAAAAAGTCATCGACCTAAAACCAAATTTTATTATTATGACAACCCCAAATGCCTCTTTAAAGAGTCCCATTGAGGCCATGGAGATCTTTAAGGAATCTAGAATTCCGGCCGTGGTTATTTCGGATAGTCCTGCCAAGAAGGCCAAAGATAAGATTGAGGAGATGGGTCTAGGATATATGATTGTTGAGGCTGACGCAATGATAGGAGCACGAAAAGAATTCCTGGATCCTGTGGAAATGGGTTTGTTTAACGCAGATATCATCAAAGTACTGGCAATTACCGGCGTCTTTAATGTTTTATCTAAGGAGATAGACGGAATAATTGAGTCCATTAAGTCGAATAAACAACTAAACTTGCCTCGATTAATCATCGATAGAGAATTGAGCGTCTCAGCTGCCAATTTTCAGAATCCATATGCAAAAGCTAAGGCTCTAGCAGCTTTTGAATTGGCTAAGCAGGTAGGTAAACTCAACGTTGAAGGTTGCTTCATGCAAAAAGATTGGAAACAGTACACGAATACTGTTGCTTCGGCTCATGAGATCATGCGTACTGCCGCAAATCTTGCAGATGAAGCCAGAGAAATAGAGAAAAGTAATGATTCGATCTTGCGAACTCCTCATTCAAGCCAAGGTATCTCACTTCAGAAGAGGAAGTTAATTGAGAAACCAAGATGATCTCAAAAGGCAATAAAATGGCGAACCATCTTTGCATTCATTAAAAGTCAGTTTAATAACAGGCAGAAGCCTAGCACAGGGAAAAACGAAAGAAGAGGGTAAACTTTCAGAAGGTTATCTTAATAATGTTGCATGCTGCGAATTCAATCCTGATGATCTAAAAGAACTTGGAATTCCATCTGGACAAAACGTTAGAATATCGACGAGTTTCGGAAGTGTGATTGTTAAGGCATCGGAAAGCAGCCAATTCTTAAGGAGAGGGTCCGCATTTATGCCCTATGGGCCTTGGTCGGAATTCCTAGTAGATCCAGAAACTCATGGTACTGGTATGCCTAGTTACAAAGGGATTGAGGCAAAAGTTGAACCTGCTCAAAAGGAAAAAGTACTGACGATCGAGGAGATTGTCAAATTATTAAGAAAGTAAATGAGCGCCGATGAGAGCAAAGAATTTTAGTAATGTGGTTTGTACTGTTTGCGGCTGTTGTTGTGATAATTTAGAAGTTGAAGTTGAGAATGGAAAGATCACAAAGGTAAAAAATAATTGTGCGATGTCCATAAGTAAACTCCTGAATTTCGAAAAAGAAAGAAATCTGTATCCAATGGTGAGAGAAGGCAGGAACCTATCAAAAGCTTCTTATGAGAAAGCCATTGAAAGGGTAGCTTCCGTCTTATCGAGCGCAAAATACCCAATACTATATGGATGGAGTTTAACCAGTTGTGAGGCAATCGAGGTAGGGGTCGAGCTGGCTGACTACATAGGTGGAGTCATAGACAATACTACTGGCACATGTCATGGTCCTGCAATATTAGGAATTCAGGATGTAGGGGAATCCACTTGCACATTAGGACAGATAAGAAACAGGGCTGACCTGATGATCTACTGGGGCTGCAATCCAGTTCATGCACATCCATTACATATGCTGCGTTATTCGGCCCTAAGTAAAGGTAGATATAGAAATGGTAGAAGAGATAGAAAAGTCATAGTCGTGGATGTTAGAAAAACAGATACATCAAAAATTGCGGATTATTTTTTGATGGTCGAGCAGAACAAAGACTATGAGCTGCTATCTGCACTGACCAGTGCCGTGAAAGATAACGAGATTGAACAGGAAGAAGTCGCCGGTATCTCATCAGAAAAGATCGAAGAAATTGCCGATCTAATGGTGAATTGCGAGTTCGGCATTCTATTTTTTGGCTTAGGATTGACCATGAGTGTTGGAAAGAGCAATAATATCGACATGGCGCTGTCTCTCGTCCGTGAATTAAACAAACGTACAAAATTCCTAATCATGCCAATGAGGGGTCATTTCAATGTTACAGGAGCGAACCACGTTACTGCATGGCAGACTGGTTATCCGTACGCCGTAGATTTAAGCAAAGGATTTCCTACCTATAATCCTGGAGAAACTTCTGCAGTAGATATTCTATTGAGGAACGAAAGTGATGCTGCGCTTGTGGTTGCATCAGATCCAATATCCAATTTTCCAACAGAAGCGGCCCGCAACATGGCTAACATTCCATTAATAGCAGTGGATCCTCATATGACACCTACAACACTATGTTCAGATGTAGTAATTCCTTCAGCTCATGTTGGGATAGAGGTTGAGGGGAGCGTATATCGCATGGATGGCGTCGTTCTTGAGGCGAAGAAGGTTGTTGAACCGCCGAAAGGAATGCGATCTGATGTTGAAATTATGGAAGACATACTGAGAAAAGTTAAGAGGATTAAGGGGTGAAATCTTTGAAAACGGAGATCTTGATAAAAAACGCGATAACCTACGATCCTCTCAATGAAATAGACGGGGAAAGAATGGATATCTCCATAAAAAATGGAAAAATTGTTGAGAAGGTATCAACAAAAGCTCAAGTTATAAACGCCTCAGGAAAAATAGCAATGCCGGGAGGCGTGGATATTCATTCCCATATTGCGGGATCAAAGGTAAATGTTGGAAGAATTCTTAGACCAGAGGATCATGAAAAGGACGTGCAAAGTAGAACAAAAGTATGTAGGTCTGGGGTCGGATACTCGATCCCATCTACATTCACGACTGGTCATCGTTATGCTATAATGGGCTACACAACCGTAATCGAACCCGCCTCTCCACCCTTAAAAGCAAGGCATACTCATGAGGAGCTAAATGATATTCCAATTATAGATAAGGCGTGTTTTCCGTTACTTGGCAATAATTGGTTTGTAATGGAGTATATCAAAGAAAAAAAGTTGGAAGAGTGTTCTGCCTATGTTTCTTGGATGTTAGAGGCAACAAGAGGTTACGCTATTAAAATAGTCGATCCCGGAGGTGTCGAGGCTTGGGGCTGGGGAAAATATTTAACGCGTTTAGATGAGCAAGTCCCAAATTTTGACATTACTCCGAGAGAAATTATCGTTGGACTATGTAAAGTAAATAGAATGTTGGACCTACCTCATCCAATTCATGTCCATACTGTCAACCTAGGGAATCCTGGTAATTATTTAACGACTCTGGAAACGATGGATTCTGTTAGAGAGTTATCTTCTAACGATTCCCCTTTAATTCACCTTACTCACGTACAATTTACTGGATTTAAGGGAAATACTTGGCTGGATATGAGTTCAGGAGCCCCAGAAATTGCGGATTACGTGAATAAATACAAACACGTGTCCGTGGATCTGGGACAGATCGATTTTGGAGATACAACTACGATGACGGCGGACGGCCCTTTTCAGTTTTTGTTATACAAACTTTCTGGGAACAAATGGGTTAATTGTGATGTTGAGGCCGAAACTGGAGCAGGGATTGTACCATTCAGATACAAAAAAAGCAATTACGTAAACGCTATTCAATGGGGCATAGGACTGGAACTTGCATTACTTGTCAAAGATCCTTGGCGTATTTTTATGACCACAGATCATCCTAATGGAGCCCCTTTCTTTAAATATCCAAAAGTCATCTCATGGCTAGTAAGCCAAAAAGCAAGGGATAAGAAATTATCAAAGATAAATAAAGAGGCAAAAAGACGTCTAGCCTTGCCAGCAATAGATAGAGAATATACATTGTACGAGCTGGCCATTATTACAAGAGCCGGTACCGCAAAATCTCTTAAACTTAGTCATAAGGGCCATCTAGGATCTGGTGCGGATGCTGATGTCGCGATATATGATTTTGACCCATCCAGAATAGATCCTTCAAGAGATTATGCTAGACTGAGAAAGGCCCTCAGCAAAGCTTCCTATACGATCAAAAATGGCAGAATAGTCTCCAAGAACGGGGAGGTGATCGAATACGTTAATGGAAAAACATTTTGGGTACGTAGTCGAGTTTCTGAAGAAGTAAAGAATGTGATGCTTGCAGATTTAGAGAGCAAATTCAAAGATTATTACACAATCGAGCTCGATAATTACGCGGTAAGGGAGGATTATTTGAAAAACCCGCAAAGAATAGAGGCAAATTCGGAGGTTTAGTTATGGAGACGATCCTATTCGAAGTTAAAAGGATGTTTAGAGTTCCTATAGATGCCCATGCACTATCCCCAAATGATCTAGCCGGGAAATCTGTGGAAGAAATACGTGAAATTGAGGTATGGGAAGGGAATCAAAGAACAGAACTCGGTAAAATTTTCGATATAAAGGGCGATCCAGGTGATGATCCAGATGAAGTGAAGATCAAAATTAATGGGGACGTTTCCAAGGTAAGAAAAATCGGGCAAAAAATGGATGGCGGTACAATACAGATTGTTGGAAACGCAGGAATGCATCTTGGAAATGATATGAAAAGAGGGACTATATCTGTGTCCGGAAATGCAGAATCTTGGCTCGGTTCCAGCATGAAGGGGGGAACAATCGAGGTAAATGGAAATGCAAGAGATTTCATAGGAGCATCGTATCGTGGAAACAACAATGGGATGAGTGGGGGGGCGATTAAGATTCACGGAAATGCAGGAAGTGGAGTCGGAAATTGGATGAGAGGCGGTGAAATTCAAATTTCTGGAGATGTAGGAATTTATCCTGGAATCCATATGAAAAGTGGTACTATCTACGTGAAAAAAAATTGCTTAGGCAGGGCTGGCGCTCAAATGACAGGCGGAAAAATAATAATTAACGGGAAGATCCCAGAAATACTTCCCAGTTTTTATATTGAGGAAATACGAGGCGGTACTAGAGCAGGTCAAGATAAAATCTCAGGCCCATTCTATTTATTCAGTGGAGACCACAATGAAGATGGTGGTGGAAGACTGTTTGTAAGGATCGATAGCAATGTTCACTTAAAATGGTTTGAGAAATTCATTGAAGATTTTGAAGGAGAGTGACAAATTTGGTTGAGAAAATCAGCGTAAATAAGAACGCCCATAAGATAGTCAATGAAGTAATCAAGAATCGAGAATTTTTAAGAGTAGGGATTGAAAAAAATTCAGGAGCAACGATAATCGATGCGGGAATAAAAGCCTTAGGAAGTTCTAGCGCAGGATGTTTTATAACTGAGATATGCCTAGGTGGCTTTGGCAAAGCTTCACTTACATATTCGATGTTCGAAAAAATGTATTTGCCAGCAATATCTGTTGAGACGAATTATCCGGCAATAGCCACCCTCGGCGCTCAATTTGCTGGTTGGAGCATGAATATTGATAAATACTTTGCTATGGGTTCTGGCCCAGCTAGAGCTCTGGCATTAAAACCAAAAAAAATATATGAAGAAATAGAATATCGAGACGATTCTGAGATCGCGGTTTTAGTTCTCGAAACCAGTAAGTTACCTTCCAAAGAAGTTTTAGAACAAATTTCAAATGAATGCAAAGTAGAGTTGAAAGATCTTTACGTCATAATAACGCCAACTTCCTCCATAGCCGGGTCGGTTCAAATTTCAGGAAGAATAGTAGAAACAGGAATTCACAAGCTAATGAAGGTCGGTTTTGATGTAAAAAAGATACTCCATGGAAGCGGTTTAGCTCCAATCGCTCCATTACATTCAGATGCTGCAATATGCATGGGCCGTACAAACGACACACTATATTACGGTGGCATCACATTTTACGTTGTAGACTGTGAAGATGATGATAAGCTAAAAGAAATTGCTTCAAAAGTGCCATCATCAACTTCCAAGGATTATGGCAAACCATTCTATGAAGTGTTTAAAGCAGCAAATTTTGATTTTTACAAAATTGATCCGAACCTATTTGCTCCGGCCATCATATATATAAACAATATTAGAAGTGGAAAAACATACAAATTTGGAAAAATCAACGATGAAGTCTTGATTGAATCTTTGGGCTTCGTCCAAAAAGAGACTATTAAGTGATTACCAATAGCGCGCTCAATAGAATATTGAGGTGTTAAGCGCTTTTAGATCCCCTCAGCTACAGTCATAGTAAGAGTGCTTCTAACATCGCTTAAACGTCGGATTCTAAAAGTGACTATTTCTTTCAGCTTCTCCATACTTTCCGCTTCAACTTTAACTATTATATCATATACGCCATAGACGAAGTGGGCTTCTTTGATATTTTCAATCGCTCTTAACTCTTTCAATATCTGTTCTTCTTTTCCTAGTTCTGAATTTATCAACACAAATGCAATAGGCATTTTTCTTCACTGAATTAATTTAATTTATAATTGGTATTTATCTATTCCTTTTCCAATTGAGAGGCATCATACCTACATAACCTACATCTTTTCTGTTAATTCAATGCCCAGTACGCTCATTGCGTTCTGAAGAACAGTCTGAATTGAATTAACTAATGCAACTCTAGCCAATCTTAATTCCTTATCTTTAACATGGGTTACATCTATCTTTTCGTAATATTCATGAAAAGTTTCCGCCAAAAGATTGGCAAAATTTGCGATAATGTCGGGTCGTAAATTTTCGCAAGCTTCTATAAATATTTCAGGTAAGCGAGATATTTGAAATACTATTTTATGCTCTAAAGGATCTTTTAGAAGAGAGTATTCAAATTGTTTTGGTATTTTTCTTGATTTTCTTAAGATCCCACAAGTTCTTGTAAAGGCATAATTGATGAAGGGTGCGCTATTTCTTTTTAAGTTTAAAACCCTATCCCAAGTGAAGGTAACATTCTTCGATGGCTCTATAGATAAAAGTGCATACTTAATTGCGCCTATAGCTATGCGATTTGCTATTTCTCCTTTTTCTTTTTTCGATATGATCTTTGAATGTTCAGAAACTTTTTCGAAGGCTATTCCAACAGCTTCATCAATGACTTGGTCAAGAGAAATTATCCTGCCTCTGCGACTTGACATTTTAAACTGTGGAAATTCAACTAGGCCAAAAGCAAAATGGTGTTGTTTCAATGCCAACTCGCTAAACCCCATGGCATTTAAGGCAACTTTCACTTGTAATTGTGCTAAGTTTTGTTCAGCGCCTATTACGTTTATGACTTCATCAACAAGCTCAAATTTGTATAGAGAGTAAGCAATATCTCTGGTTACATAAAGAGTAGTTCCATCAGAACGAGTAAGAATGACTGGGGGGATTTCGTAATCTTCACTGATTCCTAGAGGGCTTCGCAGACTAAGATCATCAATTACTCGCTCTGCCTCCAACCTCATGATTTTGTCTTTTCTAGAAATATACTTCGTTTTCTGGAGTTTTTTTAATACTTCTTTTACTCTATTTGACCAAATTAAATCGCTTTCCCAATCCCAACTATCAAAATAAACTTCCATTCGGGCGAGAGTTTGCTTGAAACCTTTAATGCATAGGTCGCTAACTTTTCTAATTAATCTCTTAGCGGCTTCTTTGCCTTCCTCATAATCTTTTAGTAAGGTATTCAGTTCATATTCAAGATCTTCTTCTTTGCTCAAAGCGTTTTTTAGTTTCTTGAAAATAATCGAGTGTTTTTTCTCTAGTTCAGTGCAAATCTCTGTCCATTCCTCTAACTCTCCTTTGACCGCCAAAACTTTATCAGATTCTTCCCCACTAATCAGATTTTTTAGTCTCGTTATTTCCAGTAAGCAGTTCATTATACTATATATTTGACCCATGAAATGATCTGGCTTAATTGATGGTTCTGGCATTCTAAGCAATTTGTAACCATATGCTATTATCGCACTTTGTCTTCCTGTATCATCAATATAGAAATGTCTTAGAGTCTCATGCCCCCTTTTTCTCAGCATTCTATATATTGCATCTCCAATAACAGGACTCCTAGCCTGGCCAATGTGTATGGCATGTATTGGGTTAAAGCTGCTATGTTCTACTATGATCTTCTTGGTAAGCGCAGTCTTTACGAAACCATAATTGTCTTTCAAATTTCTGACCGAATTTAATGTCAATTCTATTAATTTTGGATAATTTAAATGAAAATTTAGATATCCTCTTATTTCTTTCACAGCCTCTATTAGAGGCATATTCGAAAGATCAATTTGATCAGCAATTTTTGAGGCAATCTTAGAGGGAGCATTCTTTGTTTTTTTCGATATTTCAAAACAAATAGTTGTAGCCAGTTCGCCAAATTCAACAGAAGGGGGGATTTCGAAATTTAGTGGTAGGTCATCATAGTCAGCTTTATACAATTTATTAATAGCGTCTCTCAATACATGTTCGCATTGTTTTCTAAATTCCCCAAATGGATTTGAAATCAATGAATAACTGCCCCTGACATTTTGACTAACCTGAATCAAGCATAAAAAGAGCACTCCCTATGTAAATCTTAGAAGTAGATATACATTAGCCATTATTGTGGTAATAATCATCGTAATCGATCCAACTTTTATGAAGTCCATAAAAGATATTTTCACACCTCTCGACTCGGCCACACCAATGGCGACAATATTTGCCGATGCACCAATCAAAGTAAAATTGCCTCCAAAACCCGCACCAAGAGATAGAGCCCACCATAATACCGACACATCCATTCCAGTAAAACTTGAAATGTCCTCAATCATCGGAATAAATGCAGCAACCAAGGGTATATTATCTATTATGCCCGATGCAAGGCTCGATACCCAAAGTGTCGTGCTTATCATAAGAAGGTCGTTCCATCCTACCAAATTAACCATCTGAATTGCCAGTTCTTTGATCATTCCTGTTTTTTCAAGGCCTCCCACGATGATAAAAAGACATGTAAAGAAAATAAGAGTCCTCCATTCAACTCTCTCAAGAATTCTAGGCATTTTAGCCCCGCCTAGGAAAAGAATTACAGTCGCACTAACCATCACAATTGTAGCAGGCGATAAGTGAAATTTATCGTGGAGAAATAGCATGGCCACAGTAATAATAAAAATCCCAAAGCTCATTCTAAATAGCCTTCTATCTGTAATTATTCCCTTCATGCTCATTTTAGCGCTCTTTTTGGTTGATGACTTATATTTGGTATGAAAAATTCTACCCAATAGGAATAATGTTACGAAAAAAGCCACGATTGAAATTGGAGCCGTATATCTTAAGAAATCAATGAATGTAAGTCCAGTAGCAGATGCTATCATGATATTTGGGGGATCACCGATCAAAGTTGCTGTTCCACCAACATTGGACGCCATAATTTCGGCGAGAATGTATGGTTTTGGATCAACTTTTAAAAACTGTGATATTTCCAAAGTAATTGCGACCATGAAAAGGACGGTAGTGACGTTATCTAACAAAGCCGAGAGGAGAGCAGTCATTGTTGTAAATAGTAAAAATATATAAAAGGTATTACCCGCACAGAGATTTGCCAAGCTAGTCCCAAGCCATCTAAAAAAATTGGCTTCGTCCAAAACACCGACAATAACCATCATCCCAAAAAGTAGGCCAAGGGCGTTCGTGTCCATATATCCAATCATCTCTTCTTTTGTGAGAATTCTGAAGAACCAAAGGGCTGCAACTCCTACCATAGCAGCTATTGTTCTCTCTCTCCACCCGGTGGCAATGAAAAAATAGACTAATATGAAAATTATTATTGCCGTGACTTGGGGACTTACCACTAGTGACCTTTCCCAATCAGCATAAACTACTTTTGGTTCGTCTAGACGAATCAGTGATGTGGCATTCTGACTCTCGAAATCACCTCTCCAACCAGAGAACACGTACTTGAAAGGTAGTGCATTCACAACTTTTTCTTCTACAGAAATCTCTGCTATTGCGCCTTCTTCATACCAACCTCCACCTTTCACAGTGCTCATATCAGAAGAAACCGTGAGCAAATACTGTCTTCTATACTCCGAGTTTACATAAAAGGTAGAGTTAGCCTCCAGGTCTATGGGATTCTCCTTTAGAAGCGTACTGTCTTTTAACCATCCATTAAACACTAATCGCGTAGAATTATCCAATTCTATGATCTCTTTAGCTTCTAAGTGGATAATGGAGCCTTCCTCATACCACCCATCTATCCAGGGATCTGTACTTGAAATTATGTAAAACTGACGTAGATAATGAAATGTTGCGATATTATTTTCATTTGAAACGTTAACAACTAATTCTTTAGGAATGTATTTGATATTGCCTTCTCCAAGTTCGCTCAACTCTACGGTATGGGAGGCACTCGCATCAAATGTGATTTTCGTATCGTTTAAAGCGTAGCCATAGAAAAAGCCGTCGATCCACATCTCAGGATAAAGATCTTCTGGGAGGCCGTCAATTATAATCAATGCTTCATAAGTGGAAACAAATATCGACTTTTGTTCTAAATTAAAATCGATCTCCAAAGCAGTATTCGACTCAAGAATAACAAAGGCTTTTTGTTGGATGTATCTCGTTCTTTCGACAGTAATAGTATACATTCCGGGGCTCAGCATGAAAGAAAAAGACCCGTTAGTTCTAGTCTGTTCTGTATCTATCAACACTCCATGAGGGTATTCAAATACTTCTACTTTAGCAAAATCAATCGGATTGATTACACCATCAATAGTCGTAAAGACTTTACCATTTAAATTACTGAGACCTTCATCGGTCGCGCCATGAACTATGCAAATTTGTAGAATTATTGAAAAAATTATTATTATCGCAAAATTATGGAGCTTCACTGCAAGTCCCCAAAATTCTTCAAATGATTCATTACCATTTTTCAACGGGCATAGCTATTATCTCTCTGATAGATAGTCTTCTCTCAGGAAATTCCCCAAAAGCTTCGTTCTGTGATGCTGTTCTGACAACAATCGCTGTATCAGCGCCTTTTTCCGTTCCACCAACTGAGATAACCTTTGCATAGGGTTTCACTTTCTTTATTTCTACTGCAGCCAATGCAAGTTCTATAGCGACCTTCATTCCTTGGCTAAATGCATAGAGTACCTCCTTTACAACATTCCAAGACTCACCACAGAATGGAAGGAATGCTATATCTATTGCCTCTCTATGTAATCTTTCAATACCCTCTTCTGAAGCAGCTTCCAAACGATTTCGAATCAACTTTCCTAGCAAACCTTTGTCCGAGGAGGCAATCCTCTTGCATGCAACTATTGTTTCATCTTCTGAAATAGTTATGATTTCAACCAAATTCCCCAATTCACGAGAGAAAAGATTTGCTGTTTTACCAGTAGTAAATGGGACCAAGATTTGTTTAATATCCCCGACTCTTAGACGTTCTCTAACCGCCTCAATAACTAAAGGTGTATTCAAAGAGCCAGGTCGTTCAAAAAGTACTATGTTTCTTTTAATATGAGACATAAACAGTCCTCAAGATCAAAGTCTTTTCCAAAATTAATAATTCAATATTCAAAGAACAAAGTAACCTTAGAGCTTTTAATAATTTTATCTTTTTACTATCATTAGCACACGATTGCATTTTTAGAAAATTTTAAGTGTCATGCTTCATTCCTCTTTTAAACAGTGCCGAGAAGCCGAGGTAGAGATTTTCTCCTCGAAAGCTCAGCCTGGGAGAGCACCCGACACGGACAATCCTTGGGTGAAGCTGAAGACCGGGCTGCCGTGAGTTCAAATCTCACCCTCGGCACCATTTAAAAATTTCAACCAAAGGCGATCTTATAAAAATAGCACAAAGCAGCTTAGTACTCCGATAAGGATGCAGAAATAGCCAAAATCCACCTTTTCTGCTAGAGTAATAAAAAATTTTATTGTAGATATTCCTACGAGAAAAGATGAGGTAAGCGCCCAAAACGCATTCATGTCAAAAGTTAATTTATTAAGAAGGACGATTCCAATTTCTGCTCCAAAAACCACTGGTATGCTCATTAGAAAACTTAAACGAAGTGTGCTTTTCGGATTATAGCCTAAGAATAGAAGTGATGAGACTGTTATACCTGACCTGCTTATTCCTGGAAGTGCAGAAAACCCTTGGACTAATCCCACAGGTAGTGCATCAGTTAACTGCAAATTTCTAGATGCTTCTCTTACCTTCAGTTTCAATAGTTGTAAGACTCCAGTGATGATTAATAGAACACCTATTATAGCAGTTGCAATATTACCAGGCATATCTACCTTATCAAGACCAAATAGAATTATCGGGATTCCCACTAAAGCTGTTAAAAATGACGATATTCCAAGAAATCCTGTAAGCTTGCAAATTTTCCTAGAGTGTCTGGAACCTCTAATGCATGCCAAGAGATTTTGCATCATCTCCTTGATTAGAGTTCTAAAAAAAACAATTGCCGCTATCAAAGTACCTGTATGAAGCCAAATTGCAAGGTATACAGCTTCCTTTAATGAGGTGTCAAAAAAGTTAATCAATATAAGCGAGATTATTCCTTCGCTGCTCATTGGAAACCATTCGACTATTCCTTGTATAATTCCAAGAATTATTGCTAGATAAATATCCATTGTGATTTGACCTTCTATTTTCAGTCAGTCAACGTGCAGAGAATATTATCTAATGTTTCTAACTCTCTATTTTTATATGAACGTTCCGTTAAGAATTCTAAAAGAAGTCGAGGATTACGCTCATAATCTTGGCTCACCAATTATTGGACCTGAAAGAGGCGCAATTTTGCGCTGAAACTGTAAGAAAGTTAAAGCCAAAATTAGTTCTGGAGTTAGGGACTTTAATAGGTTATTCGACTATTCAAATTGGAAAAGAGATGAGTAAGGGATCTAGTCTTCAGGGGAGCAGTATAAATGAGGGGAATTTTATGGAATCAGATATTTAAAAAAATAGATTACTTGGGAAAGAAAATTCAACGAAATTTTGCACCGAGACAAATCCGACGAAGACTTAGCAGACCCCTTTTTTATCCGCAATGAATAAAATCCTTAATATATTCTTCTGCTTTCTGTTTATCTTTTTTCAATTCCTCATTCAAATCTTTATCTTTGAATGACTTAAGCTGTTTTATCAAGCCTTTAATGATATTTTCACTAAAGATCCCGTCTTCTTGATATATAGGTGCGTGCTCTTCTAATTTTTCTGCTGACTCAAAACAGGACGATGGAAGATGTTCTAGCCTCTCCTGTATTTCCTTGTTTTCCTCTTTGAATATATCAACATTAACATAGAATTTCTCAGCTAATTCTAAGGAAGCATCATTTGTTAAGCCATACTTTGCTGCCACAGCAATTCCTGCCGATAAGAGATAAATATTTGCAGAACCATCAGGAGATCTTAGTTCAACTGTTTGTCTTCCTTCATAAGAATAATGATCCGATTCTGCTTTATTTATTAGTGGACTTAGACAAGACATTTTTTCCCAGCCGAGCGGCACTCTAATAAGTACTGACCTGTTTTTATCTCCCCAGCAAATATTAGTAGGTGCTTCTTGATGAGGAACTAATCTCAAATAAGAAGTTGGAATTGTATTTCCGAATGCTGTAAGACTGGGCGCAAATTTAAGTAATCCACCAATAATCCGTTTAGCAGTTTCACTTAATTCTTCATTAGTGTCTAACATAATATTTTTACTGTCTTTCGTTGCGGCTATGTGAATATGCAATCCAGTTCCTGCATGCCCTACTGCAATTTTTGGGGCAAAAATGATCTCAACCCCGTATTTAGCTGCAATATTTCTTATAACCCATTTTGCAATAACAATATGATCTGCCATTTCTTCTAATGGTTCTAATGCGAGTTCTATTTCATGCTGCTCAAACCGAGAGCCATCGCTTGATGTAATAATATTTCCTACTTCTGCATGACCATATTTTACTTTAACGCCTATACTAGCAAGAGTATAAAGAATTTCTTCTCTCATATCTTCATATTTTACAAAGGGCTTACTCTCATGATAATTTTTTTGAGGAGTTCCTGGAAAAAGTTCGTCTTGATCTCTAAAAATTACATAATACTCTAATTCCCCTAATGCGTGCAAAATGATACCGGTTTTTTTCATTAATTCTTGTTGAGCCTTTTTAACAATATATTCTGGAGCTACATCCAGTTCTTTTCCATTTCCATCAAAATATGAACAAAGTAGATTGAGAGTTGGAATTGAAGAGAAAGGATTCATAAAAGCTGTTCTATATCTTGGTGCAACATACAAATCGCTGCTTTCAACTTCAATATATGGGAATAAACTTGATCCATCAACTCTCTCGCCAAAATTCAACAATTGCCTAAGATGTTCTTCATTACCAATTACAAAGCTCAATGTTTTTAATCTTCCATCTCCCCCAACATAGTTGAAATCAAGCATTTTCACATTATTCTCTTTGATAAATCGGATAATATCCTCCTTTGTAAATTCACTTGGTCTTTTCTTCAGAAATTGAACTAACTTACTTGGATTCAAACTAAATTCCTTATCAGCCAATTTTTTTCACTTTTTCATTCAATAATTTTAATTCAGTTATGTGTGGGTAATTCAAAATATTTGAAAGATAGTTCTGATAAAGAATAATTCTCTCTTGTAATAAATCACAAATGTATGTGAAGACCATATGAATCCACTGAATTATTTTCAAGCAATTTTTTAATTGCCTTTTCCATCTAAGACCTTTTCCCCTCTGGTTCAATGAGATTCAATAAGCAATTGAACTTAAATATAAAATTATCTATAAATATGGATATATTTTTTATATTTGAAGAAAATATTGAATATTCGTTCAAATAGCATTATATATGGTGAAACAATTGAAAACAAATGAGTCCAATCTAGACGATATTGATAAAAAAATTATCAGAATTCTAGTCGAAGATTCTCGAAAAAGTTTTAGAGAAATTGCCAAATCGCTTGGAATTGCCGTGGGAACCGCATATAATAGGATCAAAAAGTTAGAAGAATTAGACATAATAAAAGCTTACACAATATTGGTTGACCAAAAGAAAATAGGTTATGGACTTACAGCAGTTATTTTCATGCAAGCAGAAGGACAATATTTAGAGGATGTTGAAAAAGAGGTGGGAAAGCTGGATGCAGTATCATGCGTTTACGATATTACTGGAGATTTCGATATTGCAATCATAGCTAGATTCAAAAATAGTCATGATTTGAATACTTTTATCAAATCTATGTTAAAAAATTCGCATGTTAAAAAGACAGTAACAAATGTTGTACTAAATGTAGTAAAAGAAGATCTAAGAGTTATGCCAACTAAAATATAGTCCCCAGCAAACCTAGCTATCGCCAATGATTTTATGTAGATTTCGATATATCTAGCTAAACATACTTATTTGCAATCGGCATTTTTCTTCCTATACCGAGGGCCTTACGAGTTATCTTTATCCCAGGGGGTGCCTGTTTTCTCTTGTATTCGGCATTCCTTATTTGTTCTAAAATTTCGGAAACAAGTTCCCTCTCGTAACCCAATGCTACTAGATCATCTCTTCCCTTTTTTTTCTCTACGATCTCATCCACTATCGGGCTTACAATATCATAGTCAAATGGATCATATTGTCCTTCTTTAAGCTCAGCAGAAGGTTTCTTTTCAAATACTCTTTTGGGTATTGTTTCTCGACCTTTTGATTTATTTACATACTCCGCAAGCTTGTATACTTGAGTCTTACTTAGGTCGCTGATAATTCCTAAACCTCCTGCCATGTCGCCATAGAGGGTACAATAACCTAAGGCCAGTTCAGTTTTGTTTCCAGTAGTAAAAACTATATGTCCTAACTTGTTCGATATGGCCATGAGAACAATTCCTCTGATTCTTGCTTGAAGGTTCTCTTCGGTTACATCTTCATCTATTCCTTTAAACGCTTCAGCCAAGGTATCCTTGAAAGATTCGAATGTATTCTGTATCGAAATAATAAAATGATTAATTCCTAAGTTTTCAGCTAAGAGTTTAGAATCCTCCATACTATGTTGGCTTGAGAATTGAGAAGGCATTGAGACGCCCAAGGTATTTTCTTTTCCTAAGGCCTCTGTCGCTATAGCCGCAGTTAATGAGGAGTCTATCCCCCCACTAAGACCGATAACTGATTTAGTAAATCCTGTCTTTCTACAATAGTCTTTAGCGCCCAATACTAACGCCTTAAAAATTTCCCTCTCTTTGTCATAGGGCAGAGGCTTCACCTCTTTTCCTATCCCATTCTCCATATTAATGTCAACAATGACAAGATCCTCTTCAAGATGTTTACCCATAGCTATTAGTTTTCCTTCTGAATCGATAGCCATGCTCAATCCATCAAATACAAGCTCATCCTGTCCCCCAACCATATTAACATAGAAAATGGGCACATGGTTCCCTTTTGCATGCGTTTTCAAAAGTTCCTCCCTTTCAAACCTCTTCCCAATATAGAATGGTGAGGCAGAGAGGTTGATTATGAAGTCTGCGTTTTTTTCGACGAGTTCTCTAGTTACTTTTATATCATACTTTTCATCCCATAGGTCCTCGCATATCTCAATTCCAGCACTCATCAATTTCCCTTTCAATTTGACTTTAAGGGGAGCTACTTCATCAGCTGGCTGAAAATATCTCTGTTCATCGAATACATCATAAGTAGGAAGTAGAGTTTTGTAAGTAGCCCCGAGAATCTTCCCATCCTTGAGCAATGCTGCAGCGTTGTAAATAAGGCCACTATTATCATCCACGAACCCTACTATTGTATATATATCCTTACTAGCTTCTGCAATCTCTTCCAACATTAGTTTATTATCACTAACAAATCTCTTCTCCAATACGAGGTCTTGTGGCGGATAACCAGTTAAGGCAAGTTCAGGAAAAACTACCAAATCAGCTTTTAATTTAATCGCTTCTTCAATCGAGTTTATAATTATCTCAGTATTTCCTTTAAGGTCCCCAACTGTTGGATTAATCTGAGCTAATGCAAACCTCGTTATTCTCTAGCCTCCAAGAGCATCTACTAATTTTTGATTATTCATAATTAAATAGATTATGACATTTAGAAATTAAATCAGTAATGCCGAAGATTTCATTCGGGCATGCATTAAAAAAATTTTTACTATTCAAATAAAGAGGTGCTTAGATACTTCATCCCATCATCAGGTAGAATCGCAACTATCAGCTTCCCCTTTCCAAGTTCCTTTGCTTTTTTGATTGCAACATACATAATTGCAGCGGCACTAATACCAACAAGAAGGCCTTCCTCTCTTGCGATCCTTCTTGCCAATTCATATGTGACTGGGATTTCTTCTTTCGGGATCTCGATGATTTCATCGAACCATTCCCCTCTAAACAACTGGGTTGGATAAGGCTCTTTGGGATTTCTTAGTCCTTGAATCGATACTCCCAATTTTGGCATTACACCCACAACTCTCGTCTGAGGATCATGCATCTTCACGCGCATTGAGGTCCCGACTCCAGTTCCAGACGTCCCAATGCCGATTACGATAAGATCGATGTTATTGTTTGTTTGTTCCAAAATTTCTTTCCCAGTAGTCTCATAATGAGCAAGTATATTGGCAGGATCTTTGAACTGGTCAATATCGATATACACATCTGGTTTTTCTCTAAGTATCTTTCTTTTTAATTCAATGGCACCGCCCGTTCCTTTGGGTCCGGGAGAGAGTATAAGCTCCGCGCCGTAGGCTTTAATCAATCTTCTCCTTTCTATACTGACGGATTCAGGCATGACTATGGCTATCTTATAGCCTTTCGCTGCAGCGATCATAGCAAGAGAAATGCCTGTATTCCCAGAAGTTGCTTCCAGTATCGTCTTATCCTTCCTGATCTTCCCTGCAGATTCCGCATATTCGATCAGAAATAGGGCCATACGATCTTTAACTGAGGCACCAATGTTATACCATTCCAGCTTAGCATACAGGGTTGCATCATCTGGCTCAGTTAATTTATTTATTTTCAACATAGGAGTCCCACCAATTAATTCCGTAACATCATTAGCAACTATTAAGGATGTCAATTCTCTATATCTCCTTCAAAATGGAAATCTAAAAATTCTTTTTTTTAAATTCTGATTCTTTGTCTTCTAGCGTGTGCGCGCTAATGCAAAACTAAGTGCGTACACAACACTCATTTTCTATTTTATCTAAATGGATTTATTTTTTCTTAAGATCTTGCACAGCTCGCAGAATAATGGCAAATCATTAATAGAGGGGCTCTTATCATTTACAATATTATCCACATATTCGTTCACAAAATCTTGGACTTCTCGCTTAGCCTCTATTTCCTCCATCTTCTTAGTTCCCCGTTTAGAATAAAGATACTGACTTATAGCTGCCTGTGTTATCCCTAACTTCTCAGCAGCAGTAACTTGTGAAAAATCGTGATCTTCGACTAATTTTTTTGCTACCAAGGATCTGAAAGTCGGTAAAACGTATCGTACGGTATATTCGCATGGAGGTTTCAAAATGAATCCAAAATCATAACATTGTTATGTTAGTTATAAATCTTGTTAATCTCAACATCGCAAGTAATAATTAATTTTAATCAAAAACATTTTTATCGAAGATTCCACACAAAGAACGATGTATCTTGGGCCGGTAGATCAGTTTGGTATGAGTTGCTTCGAAGAATATAGGTTACTACTAAATCGTCCGCTTGGCAAAATTTTCACAAAATGCGGAAGGTCGCGGGTTCAAATCCCGCCCGGTCCATTAAAAAATTTATCCGTGCCTTTTTTTGATAGAATCCGGATCTCCTAGTAAGAGATTATGCTCCAGAACGTAATTCATAAGATTTTTAATATCTTAATAAATCCCAAGCTTACGGGAATTTTCTATGTGCGTCGTTTATAAAGTCATTAATTAATTCATACATCTTCTTACATGCGTCATGGATGTCCATTCCTTGTAAAGATATCATTTCAGATATACCTACATAAGATTGTAAAGGTTTGTCTGCAAGTTGTTTTTCAATATCTAAACATTTTTTCAGAGCTTTTACAACATCAACATCAGATAATTTATTCCATTCATCCTTATACCATTCTATAAACTTACTGGCTGACTGATTATTTTGATCTTTTGCTTTATTTTCGAAATCATCAGCATAAATGCTATCATATTTAGAAATCCCTAAATCATATTTCTCAGCGTAATCATAAAGCAAATCTTCTTTAGCGTTAAATATGTTACTTAGGAAAGTATGGAAATAGGGCATCCACAAGGCGCTCTTTGTAGTGACTCTATTCATTCTATTAAGAGAATCTTCAGCCACCTTTAGTTTTCTTTCTGAAGTCAAATTCTTCATTCCCCTAATAACAATATTTTGAAATTCTCGTATAAACTCTACTTTGGAGTGTAGTAGCTTAGGGATTAGTTCCTAGATCGTAATTACTAAAGCACTCTCGTTTTTATAAAAATATTTTGTGATTCACGTTTGTTATTGCCTTTCTCAGAATCTGTTTTTCCAGTTAAATTACATAATCGTAATTTTACTAGCGTGCGCCACCTGTGGATGGGAGTTGGGCAATATATTGATTATAGATACCTCCCGATTAATTCATACAGTTACAGCCATACATGCGAACTTTTACAATTTCTTAGCTATACCAGAACAAAGTGCTGAAGAAATACTAACAACGTGCGCATTCTATCATGGATGAAATTGGAGAACAATAAGAGTAGTTCCCACTCCCATTAAAATTAGAAGTAGTTGCCGGAGAGTATACCAAAATCCAAGCCTACGATGCAGTTCAGGCGTTAGATCTGCTAAAGCTATATAAAGAAAGCTTGATGCAGCGATAGCCATGACATAAGGAATAGAAGCATGGACGATTTCCAAGGCAAAATAAGCAATAATCGCAGCAGGAATTGTGCTCGCGCCAGTCAAAGTATTTAGTAGAAATGCTTTCCTTTTCGAATATCCCCCATGAAGCAGTATTCCAAAATCACCTACTTCCTGTGGAATTTCGTGCGCAATTACCGATAGACCAACAACTATACCGATAGGAATAGAAGATAAGAAACTAGCGGCAATAATTATGCCATCTGCAATATTATGAAATGAGTCTCCCAAGAGGATCATAGGCGCGGTTACTCCATGTATTGCCCCACATTCTCTTTCATGACAGTGACGCCATATCATCAATTTCTCAAGAGAGAAAAAAAGAAGAATTCCTACAAGAACAGTTAAAAAAACATTGAATTGAGAGGCGTGCTCCAAAGCATGCGGAATAAGCCCCAGAAAAGATGCAGTAAGGAGAGCTCCAGTAGCATATGAGATTAAACAAGGAATAATAATCTTTTGGGCCCTTTTTGGAAATAAAAGAAAGTTGGCCGCAGCGATTATAGCACCAACACTACCTAAAATGCTAAAAAAAACGATCCAGAGTATTAACATTCCTTCTCTCTCACTAAAATCGTGTTGAGGCGTTCGTTTATAAGCTTAAGATTATATTATATTTTTTCTATAGCTCAATCGATTGTAGCTTCATACATAGTAACAAATGTTTCACCTTTCCTTTAATTTAAAAATTATTTTTCCCAATTATACAAAACAGTGAAGGAATCGAAATAAAAGAGTACGAAACTCGCTAAAAATAATTAAATTATTATTCAAGTTGCGAAATACTGCTTTAAACGCGAACCTTTAATATTTTTAAATTAAAAAGTCGAGATCAAAGATAAAAAGGAGGTTTTAATCTCCGTGAGTGAAAAAGTAAAACCCACGGTGGAAGAAATTCAGAGAAATATTGGGGAATTAAGAACGCTAATAAGGAAATATAGAGCCGAACTGGCAAAAATAAGAGTCGAGGAGGCAAAAAGATTATCAAAAGAATACGGAGCTGAACTTGAAGTAATGATAGAACGTAAGCCATTAGAAACTGCTGGAATAATATTTATTGCTGGAGTGATACTAGGGATTTTGCTGGGTAAAGGTGCATCAAGGCGAGGTTAGGAAAGTACCAATAAAATAAAATATAAAAAAATTTAACATACGTGAACTGTAAAATCCAAAGAACCTCTTCAAGAAATGGAGGTGTTTTTTGATTGACAAAGTGTACTAAATGTGGAAATAAGTTACCAAAAGATGCAAAATACTGTCCTCAATGTGGTGAATATACCGGAAAGACTATTGTAAAAGAATTTGAAGTTAGATCAGAGGAACTAGTACAAAAGACTAAGGAGATACTTCATGAAGGAAATGTAACAAAGATAATCGTTGAGAACGAAGAGGGAAAAACCCTTCTTGAGATCCCGACAACAGCGGGTATTGTAGGGATTATATTAGCCCCTTGGCTTGCAGCGTTAGGAGCCATAGCTGCCATAGCTACAAAATGCAAAATTAAAGTTGAAAAAAGAGAAGATTAATATTAGCGTAAACTTTAAAAAAAATACACGCTTTGAAAATTGTAAGCAAAATTTAGAGCTCGCATTAAGCTATCCATTTTATAGCTTAGATTCAAGTGAAATATAATGAATTTGAAAATTCTGTTTTACTCAATAATTGGCGGATCCGTAATTACACTTCTAACTGGCTTAATATCAAATACACCGCCAATGCTAGTAGGCGCAACTCATTATGGATTTCCATTTGCATGGCTAACTAGACTTATAATAGCACCAGAACTTTTTCCCTGGAGAGTAAATATCTTGAATTTGATCGCCGATATTATCATTTTGGCAATAATCTTCGGCATAGTATTGACTTTCTTGACTAAAGTAAAGAAGTAGATTATCTAGCATTTAATAAGAAAAAATCATCCGATGTTTTTCAACTCATAAATAAAAAAGCGCACCTGAAATAAGCTTCAGGTACTAACGGGCTTCTGAGTTTTTCTATACCCGCATTTCTTACACTCGAATAAGAACATGTAACTATAGTCTCTAATAGAGGCTTTCTTTTCGAGTTCTGTGCCACATTTTGGGCATTTTTTTTCCATTTCCATAAATAATACCTCCATAATCATCAAGAAGAATAGGAGTTAATAGTTCGATATTAATGTCAAAGAATGTTAGCATGCACTAAATTCCAGTCGTCCAATGGAACAACGATAATAATACCCTTAATACTCCAAATCTCACTTAAAAGTATTATTTCATATTTCTTTAAAAATTACTAAAAAATGACGTTAAATTAGGATATTTTGTAATAAAAGTCGCTTATGGCTACAGCGCACATGCCAATAAGAGCTCTTTTCACATACCATCAATTTTCCCTAATGATGCCAAAACGGTCTTCACGCTCAGCATCCTCGTCTACTATGACTATTTTTATTATCCATTTCACCCATAATGCACCTTGTTGTGAGTCTAAAGCCAATCTTGCAGGATATCCATGTTCTATCGCCAAAGGATGACCATTCATTGCTAAAGCCAAAATATAATCTTCTTTATGATTTTTCAACTCGCTAATCGTAAATTGCTTTCCCCACCCTATCTGATAACCGTCTCCTGCCATAAAAATGGCTTTGTAATCATTCTCTGTTGGTTTGGCGTAATTGATTACTTCGTAAATAGATGGCCCTTCGAACTTTCCTGTGCCATTCAGGGATGGCATACAATAAAGCTCAGTTACCATCTGCTTCCATTCGAATTTCTCTATAAGGTCACTGTAACTTATCGAGATATTTTTTTCGACATTTCCAGTGATTAAAAGTTCGTAATCATTTGGATTCTTAGCGAATCTATCTGTATCCTCGGGAATTTTACTACCAATTACGAAAAAATCCTCAAGAGGCGTAATTATTTCCTTTTCCTCCTGCGTTAGCTCTAAATTTATGCCATATTTATTAAACATCTCCTGCGCCGCTATCGGTATTTGTTTTGGCCCTATCATTAAGTATAGCTGTCCATCTTCGGCATCCATATTTTGTTTGGTCTTTGGAAGGATTCCTATCTCTCCAATTTGATAAACGCCAAGGATAGTTACAGTAGACAGAATCACTGCTAAGCATAGAATAGAGACTAGAATTGCTAGAAGAATTCCCTTTCTCAACTTATTATCACCGAAAAACTGCTTAATTCTATACGTAAATAATATAACAGTGTTATATAAATTAGTGTATTAAGCCCACATTGATTAAGAATAAATTTAAAAATGCTTTCAAGAAGTTACTTCGTTTAGATTGATGGGCTTCTAGAATTTTTTATGTAAGGAGTATTTTAAAAGTGGAGAAAAGAATAAGCGCCCTTCCTCTGATTTCGTTTGTGGCATTATGTTTAATAATTTTTTCAATATTTCATCCATTTCTTCCAGCTTTCGCGACAAAATATTCGATTGCCAGAATTGTAAACGTGGATTGCCCCATTATCGTTAAACCATCACAATCGTTTCAAATTCTCGTGACGGCTGAATATGAGGAGTCGCTTTATGTGGATATTGGCATAAGGGATGTCGATAAAGATGATTTTGTCCAAGCCCTTACTCTGATCAGCAATTTCCATGGTCCTGGCGAAGAATTGTTCACTTTTAATTTAACAGCTCCGGACCAAGAGGGTGTTTGGCATCTTGAGGCAATTACTAGAGCTTGGTGGCTTAATGCTTGGTTCGGAGATCCTCTTCAAGGAAATAAGAAGTTTGATGTGCAAATAAAAAATTTCATGGAAGAAAAGATCGTATTGTATGCGAATATAACTAATCAAATTTCTAAAGACGTTAGATTCAGGCTCAAGGGCTGGAGCGATGGTGTGGAATCGAATCCAAGAGAAATTAGTACGGCGGTAAAAATTAAGCCTTATCCGATTTACAAAAAACAATTTTTCATGAGGATATCTTCGCAATTAGATTTCGTTAAGGGAGGAGGATGGTACGATGAAGGAAATATCGCTAAGCTTGAGGCGCCTTCTAAAGCGGTTTTTGAAGGAAAAGTATATTCGTTCAATGGATGGCGTGGCGATATAGAATCAGATGAACTAAAAACTGAAATTCTTATGGATGAAAATAAGAAAGTTGATGCTTTGTGGATTGAAGAAATTTCGTATCAGATTCCTTTAGCAAGAATTTTGTTTCTTGTTTCTATTGCATTATTTTTCGGTGCGATACTTATTGGATTAATCTTCCTTACTAAGAAAAGAAGAATGAAAATATTCTCCTTATTCCTAATTCTTTTGATTCTCCTATCTTTTGTGACGCCGTCTACAAATGCATTGACTGAAGGAAATGCATTTGAAAAAATCAAGATTGGAGATACAGTCTGGCGATATTGGAATAACCCTGACAGCGATACTTGTTTAATATGGCTTGGTGGAGGGATCAATAGTCAACCGCTTTTTATAAATCCTTTTTGGATGGAATCCTTTAACACAATGAGATACGTACAAGACTTAGCCAGATTCTATTCCGTATTAGCAATTGAAGAAGGTTCCAAGAAACGCTTTCAAGCAGTCTTAGAACGTAACATCTATGGAGAGGTTTATGAAGGCAGTGCTTTCATCGATAAAGCCAGGAATTGGCTTTCAGATGCTGGATATTCCCACATCTACATGGTTGGATATTCTGTTGGTGGCATAGCAGCAGCAAGAGAAGGAATTCGCGAACATGCAGGGCGTTGGCGTAGCCCTAGCGGAATAATCCTAATAACAGTACCAAAAGATAAATCGGTTTGGCAAGCGGCCGATAAGCTACGTGGGAATCTTTTACTTCTTTACGGCGAAAAGATGACTGAATCCTTCATCAAAGCAGGTGAAGAATTCCTTGAACAGACTCCCAGTGAGGGCGAACAAGAATGGGGATGGCTTAATAAGGGAATCTACATTATGCCCGAGGTTGCTCACGAGGTATGGACAATTGCAGAAAACGGTATATACAATCCCAAGGCGACATGGATAACCGTTGAATTTATCGAACGGGCAAAAATGCTCGGTTACAGTACAAAAAGCAAGATCGAAAATGTTGATATGAAATTTAAAACAGGAGTAACAGTTAAAACAACTGTAGAACCTCGCCTTACTTTAGAAGAGCCTTTGAGGATACTATTAACAATAACTGGATTGGATTCAGGAGAATATACATGTTTTGCTGAACCTCTAATCGAGGGTTTAGAACCTTCCATATTCCATATAAATAATTTCAAAAATGAAAAAGAAGTTTTGCTAATAATACCACAAGCACCAAATAACCAACTTAAGTTTAGGCTTTTCATATTCTCAGAAGAGGTTGAATATTTAGGAACATACGAGGCTATTTTGGAAGGCCCCCTCAAACTAAGAATTATGGCGAATTTTGAAGGGATTCCTATCCTAATAGATGGTGTTGAATATGAAACAGGAAAGGATGGAATAACCGCCGTTGAGATTTTGACTGGAGAGCATATTATAGAGGTCCCTTTGTATATAGATTTAGGGATTGGATCTAGACTTTATTTCAAAGGATGGGACAATTGGTCAAATTCAACGCGAATATCAATTGAGGTTAATGAAAATAGTGATTTGCCAGCTTCATACTCAAGGCAGTTTTTGGTCGAAGGTCATACTAATATTGGAAAAATAAACGGTGGCGGGTGGTATGATGAAAATTCCACGACAACTCTGGAAATCGAGGATGAAATAATTGAGGAGAACGATGTAATTTATATCTTCGAGGGCTGGAATGTTAGCGATGTTGAAATAATCGATGATCAAATATTTGTTAGAGGACCCAGCAATGTGGAGGCAGTTTGGACTGAGGCTGAAATTCCTATTTCAACCTTAATATCTGAATCCGATCTCAAGTCTTCTATTGTAATTCTTGGTTTATCGATTACTGTTTTTCTTTTTACATTGATTATCTCGAAAAAAAGATTCCACATCAGAAGTGCTTATTAGAAATTCCATATAATCTTCTTACTTATTTAGCTCAGGCTTTTATAGTTCTCACTCTAAGAATAGATAGAGGTGAATGTAATGCCTTTAGTAGAAATAACAACTGGTTCAGACTTTTTTTCTGAAGAAGAGAAGATAAAATTATCCAAAGCAATATACAATTGTATGTTGGGAGTTTATGAAGAGGTTAAAGGGATTAAACCACATGTTTGGGTTATTATCCGGGAAACGCACCCTAATAATTATCTTGTTGATGGCGAAACATTGACTGAAGTGAGGAAAAAGCGAGAGGCGCAGAAATAGGAACTCTCTACACCTTTTTTGAAAGCCAATAAATTCGAATGATTAACCCCTAACCTTAAAATCACAGTTTAACTCTTCAGCGATTTCTTTACATTTAGAAATATTGATGCTCTCAACATTCACAACTGTTAAAATGACTTGTTCGAAGTATCCTTTGCAATCCTTTGCAAATTCTAGCAAGGCTCGATAAGCTCCTAGCATAGGGGGTCTACAAATTTCATTATACTTTTCTGGGCAATCAGCATTGAGACTTATTGAAACTGAGTCGATACCAGCACTCTTCAATTCTCTGGCCACCTCTCTGCCCTTATATCGTATCTGAGCTAATCCATCTGTATCCAAACGTGCTTTTAGAAATGGATACTTCTTCTTTATTTTTCTAGTTATTTCAAGTACAATGTCTAATCTGATAGTTGGTTCTCCAAATCCACACCAAACAATCTCTCTATCTAATTTTCCTATCTCGTTTTCAAATTCCCACCAAATCTCGTTTATTGTTGGTTCACTCTTGAGCTCAAGCAAATAACCCGATAGGCCAGAAGAATAATTTTTGATACAAAAAGAGCACCTATTCGTACACCTATTTGTTATGTTCAAATAGATAGTTCTGGGACGAAGGGAATATCTATAAACAACAGATCCGCTGAGGACTTTTGATTTATTACTCAATTAAATTTTCTCGCTCTTAGTAATTTATCCAAAATATATTTACAACCAAATATGGCTTTACCTTTTAACCCTGATTGCAGTTCATCGCTATGCAAATAAATTGCGCCAATTATAATATTTGTATTTAAAATGAGAATCCAATCTGTTAATTATCTTATATGAATTCTACTTGGACTTGCTGGCCAAATGAAAGCTAAGCTAACTGAAGAAATTGCCTATAGAAATAGAACACATATCTTCAAAGATAGGATACATGCTGGAAGGTTATTGGCTAAAAAATTAGAAAGCGATACGAAAGGATTTGATTTATTCGCTATACCTTCTGGAGGGATACCAGTTTGTCACGCTATTTCAGATTTGATCGATATTAATTTCGATATTATAGTTGTGAGAAAGCTTCAGGTTCCTTGGAATACAGAAGCGGGATTCGGAGCTCTTAGCTGGGATGGTGAGGTTGTGCTCAATAATAAATTGGTTTCTGGATTAGGAATTACTATAGATATGATCGATGAAGTTACAAAAGAGACTATGTTTGGAATAGTTCAACGAAATAAAAAACTAAGAGGAAATAAGCCATTCCCAAACTTGAAGGAGAAAAAAGTCGTAATTGTTGATGACGGGTTAGCTTCCGGTTATACTATGCTAGCTGCTGTCAAATCGGTCAGAAAAAGGGGTGCAGAGAAAATAACAGTGGCAGTCCCCACAGCATCCATTGCTTCCATATCACTTTTGTCACAACATGTTGAAGAAATCGTCTGCATTAACTTGAGGGAGAGCCCGTTTTTTGCTGTAGCAGATGCTTACGTAAATTGGTACGACTTATCAGATGAGGAAGCAATAAGTTATGTAGATAAACATAAAAAACCTAAGTAAATTTATCGCCTGCTCTACATTCGATTAATGTCTTTAAGTTAAAGTCCTTTTGAGCCATTTTATCACGACATCTGCAAGCTCAATTTCGTTACCAACAAAACTATGGTTTGCCCCTTTTATAATTCCTACAGTAACTTCTTTGGAAGATTTGGCCTTTCTTTTGAATAATTGAACCGCTTCATTAATCGATGGTTTAATAAAATTATCTAATTCACCGAAAATAATTAATAAAGGCTCTTTTATTTTTGATAGAATCTCCCATTTAGGGGAACTTGGATTGTGGTATGGAAAGATATTTCCAACTCCTTCTTCTGTTAAATACCCATAATATGCTAATGCGGTCATCGGACTTACAATTGCCAATTCTTCGGGCAATAATTCCTTTTCTCTTCCTTCCTCTATCATTTTCTTGATCATGGCATTTATTTCATTATATTTCTCTTTTCCAAGTCTATAAAACATAAAACCAGAGTCATTGCCAGGAGAAAGATGTATTTGCCCAATTATTCTACGATCATTTCTCATGAATTGATAATAGATAAGTTTCTGAGAAAGACTGTGACCTTGAAGAATGACTTTCTTTACTCCTTGCTTCTCAATGAAGTTTATCCAGGCTTCGATGTCAATTACACAATCCTCAAATCTCTCAAAAGCACCTCCTATAGATGCCCACTTAATTCTTCCATCCATATGCTTTCTTAAATATGCGTAAACATCATGACCTCTATTATTCGTGGTCAAAAAAGAAATTTCTTCTGAAGAAAGAGTTTCTCCTAAAACATCAATGAACTCATGAGTGTAAAAATCCCCAGAAGTTCCATGGAAATGGACAACTGCCACATTGCTTTTTTTATTTACCCAAAATCCTTGAAGTTCTAAGCCATCAGATGTAATTGTTTTAACGAGTTGTCCGTTCAACATAAGTATCATGTTCTTTGAGTGCCATTAATAAAATGTCTTATTACAAATGGCGGCCTTTAGATAAACCGACAGATTTTAAGGCATGTTGAATATACTATTAATCGGTGAACTTTTGATGCCGTCTGCTTATGTTTTAATAAATACAGAGATAGGGTCTGAGGATAGCGTGTTAAAAGAGTTAGAAAATCTATCGAATATCAAGGAAGCATATGTTACATATGGAGTATATGATATCATTGCCAGAGTAGACGCAGAGTCTATGGATAAATTGAAGGAAATCATATCAGCCAATGTTCGACGCTTGAATAAAGTAAGATCAACATTGACTATGATAGTCGTAGAGGGAAAATAGAGCCTAAAAAACGCACTCGTTAAGAACCGAATCAATATTTTTTTAGAATTCAAGAATGCAAAGATT
>CAYFUV010000157.1:0-5441 GCA_964346435.1 uncultured Candidatus Bathyarchaeia archaeon
AGAAAAAATATGGATGGATGGTAAGTTTGTTGATTGGGATTCTGCTAAGATTCACATACTCACTCACGCACTTCATTACGGTACTGCCGTATTTGAAGGAATAAGGTGTTACGATTCAATAAAAGGGCCAGCAGTATTTAGATTAAAAGACCACATGATTCGATTTCTAAATAGCGCCAAAATCTATCTTATGAAGATACCTTACAACTTTGATGAGTTATGCGAAGCAGTTAAGAAAACGATCAGGGTAAATGAAGTTAAAGAATGTTATATACGGCCAATAGCATATGTTGGCCATAAGGGGATGGGGCTCAATCCTACAGGGAATCCAATAAACGTAGCAATAGCGGTTTGGCCTTGGGGAACATACTTAGGTGAAGAGGGATTGAAAAAAGGAGTTAGATGTAAAATATCGTCTTGGGTGAGAGTTGACAACAGAATACTCCCACCTCAAGCTAAATGTTCTGCAAATTATGCGAACTCTGTCCTAGCTAAACTTGAGGCGTTGAAATGTGGTTACGACGAAGCCATCTTATTAAATATAAATGGACACATAGCCGAGGGGCCGGGAGAAAACATCTTCATAATCAAGAATAGTACATTAATAACTCCTCCAACAAGCTCTGGTGCCCTTTTTGGCCTTACTAGAGATTCAGTAATTGAAATAGCAAAAGAATTTGAAATTCCATGCTCAGAGGCCGATATACTTAAAGATGAATTATTCCTAGCCGACGAGGCATTCCTAACAGGGACTGCTGCAGAAGTAACGCCTATCATAGAAGTTGATGAAAGGACTATAGGCAATGGTTCTCGCGGACCTTTTACAGAAAAAATTCAGAGTAAATTCTTCCAGATCGTGAATGGCGAGGATGAAAAGTACTATAAATGGTTAGATCTTGTCTAACAATATCCCATATAGATTGCACATTTAATTCAATACAACCAATCTTATTGGTTATACAACTAATTTTTTCGCCTAACATAAGGAAAAGTTATCATCTATTATATTATGCCCAGTTTAATCTAGTGGACACAAAGAAGGAAAGTATACTTATTCAGAAAGGCTGATTTCGTTAATTGATAGCTAATGAAACCTATGATGCAAAAATGACCAAAGAACTAAACTTGGCTATTGGCCTAACTTTTTTCTTTTTCACAGGATTCAATATGCTATACCCAATATTACCTCTGTATATTGTTGAACTTGGCGCATCAAAATTCGAGCTAGGTATTCTAATGGCGATCTTGCCTGGCATAACTATTTTGACAAGGTTGCCCTTTGGATTCGTTGCAGACCGTATCGGTCGTTGGTTAACTCTACTCATATCTTTATCAATACAACTATCTGCGTATTGGTTTTATGCGATAGCACCTTCTCCAATTTATCTTTACCCAATAACTGCGCTCTACACTCTCTCTTTTGCTTCATTCGGTCCTATTAGCATAGCAATAGCATTGGACTCATCTGCAATCAATAAACGAGGATCAGTAATGGGTAAATACTACGCCTCAATAGGAGCGTCAATGATCGTAGGGCCATTGCTTACCAGTTTCTTAGCAATTCATCTGGACTATAGGCAAATATTTTTTTTTTGCTTCGTTATTGCCATTATTTTCTTTTTTTTCTTTAATCATAGCACATCTAAATAGCAGGCTTGTCATCCTAGCGCGCTCATACACGAAAGACGTTCAGGTATCTCGAACGGATATCATGCCATATAAGTTGTTAATTAGGATCCTACGCTTGAGGAATGTTCTAGCCATATGCCTAGCTCAAATTTCCTTCTTTATCGCCACTGGAGCTTTTGATGTTCTTTTTCCAATTTACGCAAAGGAGAGCTTGTGGTTAACTACTTCCACTATAAGTATTTTTTTTGCCATAAGAGGTTTTCCAAATGCTCTTATCAGAATCCCGATAGGGAGTTTGTCAGATAGAATAGGTAGGCGTAAACCTCTGATCTTCTCTTATTCATTGGCTTTTCTTGCTCTTTTTCTAATCCCGAATGTATCGAACATTCTGGTCATAGCTATACTAATGGGAATTTTTGGAGCTTCTTGGGGATCCAGAACGGCTCCAACTGCAGCTTTCATTGGAGACAATGTAAAGTCTAGCGAAATAAATTTTGCATCTGCTTTATTATGGATGACAACAGACATTGGCTGGGCTATTGGCTCTTTCTTAGCTGGTTCTTCTACTTTGATGCTAGAAATCCCCTCGATATTGAAAATTACTTCAATCTCAATTCTTCCAGGTATACTTATCTTATTTTTTATAAAAGAAAGAATTATTTAGATGCTTTTTGCTCCATCCTTTCAGAATGATACAGCTCTTAGGCTCTATTCTTAAATTGGCATAGAATCTAGAATTCTTTAAAAGGTTTAAAGAGGTTTTAAACTTCATTGAAGCGAAAGAAAAAGTGTGTACTAATAATATTTTAGGTGATCATGATGACCAATAGGCAAAAAATTGCAGTTTTAGGAGCAGGCCATGGTGGAAGAGCTATGGCTGCTTATCTATCAATAATTGGATGTAACGTTAACCTTTACAACCGGACCCCAGAAAACATTCAAATTATTCGGCCACTCGGCGGGATATACTTAAGATACTCGCCAGAACTTGAGGAGAACATATTTCCTGAGGGCATATTACCTGAGAGGGAGAAACAGCTGAAAGGTGAAATAACGCACGAATATGAATTATCACCAGTAAGGGAAAGGCCATTTGAAGAATATATCAAAAGTGTTTTTGGAAAGCTCAACAAAATTTCTTCCGATATTAAGGATGTGATTGAAGATAGGGAGCTAATTATGGTTGTCGTACCTGCTACAGGACATAAAGAAATTGCAGAAAAGTGTGCGCCTTATTTAAAGGATGGACAAACAATCTTACTAAATCCTGGGAGATTCTTTGGAGCGATAGAATTCTTCAAGACTATTTATGATCATTACAAAAAAAAAGATCAGAAGCCGCCAGATATAACCGTGGCAGAAGCTCAAACATTAATTTATACCTCTAGGCGATTTAGGCCAAGATCTGTGAGAATACTCGGTGTAAAGAATAGTGTTGATGTTGCGGCAATTCCTTCATACAGAACTAAAGATGTAGTAGAATTAATTGCGGAAGTTTACCCTCAGTTTACACCTATAGACAATGTTCTAAAAACAAGTTTAAGCAATTTGGGCGGCATATTTCATGTTCCTATCACAATCCTTAATGCAACAAGAATAGACAGAAGAGAAGAATTCGAATATTATGTAGATGGAGTAACAGAACATACCGCATCGATCATAGAAGACCTCGATAGAGAGAGACTGGAAATTGCAAAAGCCATAGACATAAAAGTAATTTCAGCAAGATGGTGGCTATATCGAGCATACGGATCTGAGGGATCAGATCTATTCGAGGCAATACAAAATACACACGCTTATAAAGGAATTGAAAGCCCACTTAGCGTTAATCACAGGTACATCTGGGAGGAGGTCCCTACAAGTTTGGTTCCCTTGTCTTCTCTCGGAGATAAAATAGATACCCCAACGCCTTTAATAGATTCTTTCATTAACCAAGCAACATCACTACTGAAAAAAGATCTAAACATAGACTTCTTCAAGAGAGGGAGAACGATGGAAAAATTGGGACTAGCGGATATGAGCATAGATGATATTAAAGAGTTTGTTAAAAATGGTGTTCAACAGTAAGCTACATATGCAAAACTTAATCAAAAGATGAGCATTTATAGAGACTGTTTTCAAGTTTTTTGGAAGGTTATAATCGCATGGCACACAAAAGCCTGCGAGGATCCTACTGATGAAAGCGATTTTGATTGACTTTGGCAGCACTTTCACAAAGATAATTGTCGTTGACCTTAAGAAGCATAAGATATTGGGCAGGTCAAATTCTCCTTCGACGGCAAATACTGATATTTCTATTGGATTACGAAATGCAATGCGAGACATAGGGATAAGACTTTCCGATTTAAAACAACGAAAATTTGACTACCAACTCTCTTGCAGCAGCGCGGCCGGGGGTTTGAAAATGGTAGCTATTGGATTGGTTCCACAACTTACTGTTCAAGCAGCAAAAAATGCAGCTCTTGGTGCTGGAGCAAACGTATTGGATGTCTATTCTTACGAGCTCTCAAAAGATGAAGTAGTGAGAATTGAAGCCCAGGAACCTGATTTAATATTGCTGGCGGGAGGTAGTGATGGCGGTGATAAAAAAACCGTTTTGCATAATGCGAGAATGCTTGCAAAATCCAAGATTACTTCACCTATAATCATTAGCTGTAACAAAGTTGTTGCGGATAATGTCAAGAAAATTCTTAATGAATATGGTAAAATCACTAGGATTACAGATAACGTCATGCCCGAACTTTGGAGTCTAAACATCGAACCGGCAAAAAAGGAAATTCGTAAAATTTTTTTGGATAGAATTGTAATAGCCAAGGGCTTGGAGAAGATTAAAGAAATTGTTGATACTCTGATACCTACTCCATCTGCATCAATGATTGGTGCAGAATTGCTTGCTAAAGGTGTAGAAAATCAGGGATTAGGTGATCTCCTTGCGATAGAGGTAGGCGGCGCAACTACAAACGTATATTCTGTTTCCGAGGGTAAATCAATAGATCCTCGGGCAATAATCCAAGGCTTTAAAGAACCGTATGTTAAAAGAACGGTTGAAGGGGACTTGGGATTACGTTACAATGCGACAAGCATCGTTAAGATGGTGAGAGAAGAAGAATTTAAAGAAGTTCTTCGGGACGAGGGATTTGAAGGAGAAGGGGATATCTACGAAAATGCGCTAAATCTCCGGGAGAACATAAGTTTCTTACCGAATAATATCGAAGACTACGCATTTGATATGACTCTATCTCGAATCGCTGTCAGAGTTGCGGTCAGAAGGCATTCAGGGCAATTTACTGAAGTAAAGCTCCCAATAGGAGTTACTCTTATTCAAAGTGGAAAAGATCTACGCAATATAAAAAATGTTATAGGAACTGGAGGTGGAATTGTTTATCAAAAGCATCACAAACGAATTTTATCAGAGGCTCTTTTCGATCCTAAAGAGAGCCACATTCTTAGGCCGAAAAGACCTAAAATATTTGTTGATAAAGATTATGTACTATGGGCGATGGGGTTGCTCGCCAACTTTGCTCCAAAGACCGCTTATTCCATTATCAGAAATTCGTTAACACTTGTTTGATAAAGGATAAGGCGATAATTATGAAAAGAAAGGTAACTAAAACTGTAATCGCAGGGGCTTTAGGTGAAGATGTACATATCGCAGGGATGATTAATTTTCTAAGAATGGCTGAAAAAGAAGGATATAAAACCATCTTATTGGGACCGGCCATTTCAATTGAAACATTTATTGGGGCGATTATTGAAACTGATGCAGACATAGTTGGTATTAGCTACCGATTAATGCCAAGAGCAGGGGAATT